>CAIYET010000301.1 GCA_903925285.1 Candidatus Hydrogenedentota bacterium
ACCTCCGTTTCTATCTGGAGAACAGTCCCGCCCGGTCAAATCCATCGACCTATTTCGAGTAGATTTCTTCCGTGAGGCAACGAATCCATTTCGAGTAGATTTATTATGAGGCAATTCGCGCATTTGACACAGAGCTTATGCGCTGCTACAATTCGATACGAAGTGGGCGATTAGCTCAGGTGGTTAGAGTACTTGCTTGACATGCAAGGGGTCGCTGGTTCAAGTCCAGCATCGCCCACCATTACAAATTCCCCGGAAACACTGGGCTTTCTTCCTGTTTTGGATGTCTGCACACCCCTCTTCTTGAGACTGTCAACAGTGCGCGGAAATGCACCAATTTGCACCGAAATGAGCGTGGTTGGTGGACGCTGCGGTGGACGCGAAGTAGACGTGGCTTCCGCGGTTGCTGCTACAGATTCGTGCATGTGGATTTCAGGCAGTCCCGGTAACGTGGCGATTGCGCCGCCAAGGTCAGACAGCGTCAAGTGAGTGTAGCGGGCCGTCATGGCGGGCGTGGCGTGACGCATGAGGCGTTGCGCCGTCTGCATGTTCACGCCGCTTTGGGCAACCATCGTGCAGAAGCTATGCCGCAACGCGTGAATGTCCAGCGTACGTCCGTACGCATCTCGCTTGTTGATCTTCCCTTGGCTGTCGCGTGTTGCTATCCCGGCAAGAACCAGATCGGCGTCGAACACCTTTGTCATCTTGCCGGGCATGTCAAACAGCGGTGCGGTGTCGAACGCGCCGGGAAACACGGCCACGGATGCACTACTATTGCCTACAAGACGCTTTCTTCGTTTGGCGATGTATTCAGCTAAGTCAGCCACCAAATGCGCTGGCAGCGGAACCAGTGCCCCGCGCCGCGCCTTTTCATCAGTCGCTCGCAACTCGATATGAGGCGTCTCCGCGTCGAGCCGCACCTGTCCAAGCGTAATTGAATGAAGTTCCCCGATGCGAAGCCCGGAGAACATAAGCACCTTGTATACCGTTGCCCGGGTATACCCAAGCCACAGCAAGCGGTCGATAGTCTCCGGTTTCAGCTTTGCGTCACTGCCCCGGTTCTTGGATGTTTCGGCCAGCGGTCTGCGTTCTGCGGCTTCGAGTAGTCTGCCGAATTCTTTCAGCGTCATCACGCGCCGCTCGCGTCGCCGGTCGGTCTTCTCGTTCAGCATCGGCAAGGCACAGAACGGATTCACGGTCAGTCGTCCGGCCCGTAAGAGCCAATTAGCAAACGAGATCATGGCACTGGCGTGCGCATTGCGATTCCGCGCCCCCATACCGGACCGGACTTGCTCGTTTAGCCAGCGTTCCAGTTGCGGGCGGCTCAGATCGGCAAGGCGTTTCCAATCAAGACCATTCACAACACCCGTCAGAAACCAGCGCCTATGCTCTACTGTCGAAGTAGCTCTATGCAAGCCTTCCATGTGCACCGCGTGCGCCGCGATATGTTCGGACAAGGGGACGTCCGACCATGTCGCCGTTCGCGCCTCTTGCCGCGATACAATCCCTGACACGACACGCTCCGCGTCGCGTTCCAAATCGGCCAAAACTTGTTCCGCAGCCTTCTTGCTCTTGCACCCTGTCGAGACTTCCCTCTTTATCCCGTCCGAGTCGCGGTAGACTGCCGACCATGTGCTCCGCCTCGGTCTCTTTCGCAGCATACCCATTACTTGCGCCCTTTCTCTGGTTTCGCCGATTCAATGGGCCGAAGTTCCAGCCCAAAGAACTGCGCCAGGCGTTCTGCTTGTTCGAGAGTCAGACTCGTTTGCCCGGACACAAATCGGGCAATACTCTGCCGGTTGACTTCTGCTTGGATCCCGAGACTTCGGTCAGACAAGCCACTGTCTCGTATTGCTTTCGTGAGAGTATCTCTTATGGTTTTCATGGTATGAGCATACCCTTCTTGCTCTGGTATGTCAAGTCTTCTTACGAAATGAAGCAACCACATCGGGGTACATACGGGGTTTCACGGGCCGCTTGCGAAGTGACGTTTCTGCCATTCATCATCCCCGCTCGTCCTAGCGCGCGTTGCGCGGCCCGACCACCATCGGTCGACACCGGGGACAACCGTCGCCAATCCATCGGTCAATGTCGGTCCTTCGCCACCGGCACAGTCTTCCCACCTTGACAGGCTGTGGCATGTGGCCGGCATCCCGCATTTGCCAGATCATGCGGAGCGAGACCTGCAACAGTCCCGCCACGCTTTTTGCGTCGAGTAGTTCCATATTCAT
>CAIYET010000302.1 GCA_903925285.1 Candidatus Hydrogenedentota bacterium
ACAGGTGCAGAGGTTAGTGCCATACGTTTTTTCCTTTTGTTCCTTTTTCAGAATTTGTCAGAGTTTTTGAGGGGGAGCCTATTAGTACAGGCTTTTCCCCCCATACAGGTCACTTCCGCCACACGCGCCCATTCCCGCCGATGAGAGATTGAACGTGGGAGACGTTGCGAGAGCCGCCGAATGCGTCCAGTTGGGCACGCCGGCCTTGAGTTGCTGAGGCGTGTTGTACCACTGCGCGAGATAGTCACCCACGCCGAGATTGCTGGTGTATTGACCGAATGGTGTATAATCCGCGATCAGGCGAAGAACGATTTCAACGAAGCCGCCGGCCAAAACGGCACCCGCCGCTTTATCGTTCTTCATGAACGCTTTGACTCCCCACGACAAGAGGAAGGCCGCAACGAGGTTACCGAAGTACCCTATAACTCCTGAGTTATTCGCCTGCAAGACGACTTGGGTGAATTGCTGAGTTCCGACAGCACCGGCGACCGTGAAAACCGCAGTTTCAACCAATCCTGCGATATCGCCAAATGCGGGGTTACGATGCGTCCGACGACGATGATGGCCTCGATTCGCCTTCGCCTTGGGTCTGCGCCGCGAAGACTTTCCGGTGCCGGAATATACTCGATTACGTTTAGTTGCTTTCGCCACTGTTGACTCCTTGGGAAGTGTGTAACTGATGATCTTTCCCAGGTTCGGACGCGATGCGGTTTTCTTTTTGCGATAAACCGTTTTGGTCTTGTAGACCGTTCGCGTACGATGCTTGGGAGCGTTGGATTTTGACTTGGGACGTTTCGCCGCTGGTTTGTGGCGGGTTTTCGCCGCCGCTTGCCGCCGCTTGCCGCCGAATCCGGCCTTGATCTGCTTGGCGGACAACTTCCGCCGACCGGGATTTACGACAGTCCGTTGTCGTTGAGTTACCGCCATAGCTGATTAACTCCTTTGCTCGAATATGCGGTTTCAATCTGTCCGCTCAGAACTGCTGCTAGGAGCTTCCAGGGCGAAGGAAGCCGAAAATCGTTAGCGTTTCCGCCTTTTCTTGTTGGTGCGAGTCGTACGCTTCTTTACCGTGCGCCGAATCTCCAGCACCTTGACGCCGTTCTTTTTGACCAAACGGACTTTGGCCGCGCTGATCCACTTACCGAGCTTTGGTGTCTTCATCAGTTGTCTATCCCTTCGGGAAGAATTGTGTAGTCCCCGCCGACGATTCCTACCAGCTTGTTTACGCTGTCATAGGTGACCGTGGGACGTTTGCCGCCGTTCTCGCCCAGCTTGTGGACATAGTTCGCTTCCCCGCCGTCCTTGCCTAGGTGATGCTTGATCGTGTAGTACTTGATCCGCTTCAGTTCCCCAAGCACTTCGAGTTCATGCGGGTTTTCAATGTCAAACTCGCCCAGGTCTACCGATTGGTCCCCGCCTTCGATGAACAGTTGGAACGGGTAACCTTTTGGAGCCGCCGCAAGCCGCGCGCCTTCGAACCCGTGCAACTTCACAACGCCGCCGTTGACAGACGCGATATCTATTGAGACGAGCTCCCCCAGGTCGAAGAGGTTGTCATGCTCGAAAATGTCTGTCTTGACTTCGATCAGTTCAGACGCATCTGTACCATGGAAAGCTTCAGAGGCTTCAACCGCCGATTGATACTCAGACGGATTGCGCCGTGTTCCCTTCCCCGCTGTTTCTCCACGTAGTGCCGGATCGCGCCGGGGATTTCGCGTTCCCGCTGCCGTGCAGACTGCGTACGCATTCGCCGCTCCACTGCGTTTCTTGACGTCTTTTACGCATCGATCAAACTTCGGAGGGTTGAGAGTTCGTTTGCGTGTCATACCCGAGCCGCCCTGTCATCGATGCGTTTTTGGAATTCTGCTACCTGTTTACGTAGTTCAACGTTCGAATTGGCAGCAGTAGCAAGCGCCGTTGTAACTTGCTCAGTCATTTTCATGAGCAAATCATCTTTCTTTTGATTCGACCGCCACAAAGCAATCACCCCGAGGATCAGCGCCCCGCTTAACGTCAGATGCTCAAACATGCTCAATGACGATCCCACGTCACCAATCGGAACCGCCTGAAGGACCAAACCCAAGGAAGCAACGCCGATAAAAAACCTATGCGCCATCACAATCAACTTGCACTCCCTTGCGTACCTGAAAAGTAGAGATACCCCAAGAACGCTGCACCCAGTACGCCGATGATTGCGAGATCAGAGCCGATCCCGGAACCACTGGACGAAGACGACGAACGCCGCCGTTTAATTGCCCGAGTCGCTTTAGCCTTTCCCTTTTCCAAAAGTGAGAACACAACCACGCCCGCCAACCCCGCCAGCGCCCAATCCTCCCAGGTCCATGTACTCAGATCGATGGTTTGCCCAAGGCCGCACGCCATCCCCGTAGGCTTATCTCCGATTTCTCCTGAGATTACGTACATGCCTATGCCCTGCCCTTCTTTGGCGCGATCTAGAACACGACGCCGAGCGCCACAAGGCCCACCAGGATACCAGTCCAATTCAACGGTTGCCCGGTGAAATCCGTTTGCCCCATGCCGACCGGATTGTTAAGGTCTGTTGGTTCGTACATTCAGCGTTTCACCACGTTCAGCG
>CAIYET010000303.1 GCA_903925285.1 Candidatus Hydrogenedentota bacterium
AAGCCTAAAGCCTAAAAGGCTAAAAGGCTCGACAATCAGAAGAAGTACTTGAAGAACCATTTTGCCAGCCGACGGATGGACGACGGGTTGGCGTTGGCGGCTTCGATGCGTCCGCTTTCGGCGGCGGCGCGGTAGATAAATCCATGGCGGATGACGCCGGCCACTGCGCTGTATGCGGGCGCACGCACGGCTTGCGGCAAGATTTCGAAACCGTCGGGCAGGCCCATGCGGCACGGGACTTGGAAGACGGTCTGCGCAAGGTCAATCGCATTCTTGATCTCGATGGCGCCCCCGGTGAGGACCATGCCGCTGACGAGATTGACCGCGAGGCCTCGAGCCTTCAGGTATTGCCGGACCTTCGTGTACAACTCGCGCGCGCGCTCGTGCACAACGTATTCAAGCTCTTGCCGGTCCACGACGGACGGCATGCCTTGAACCGCCGAGCGGAGTTTGATGGGGTGCTGCGGATTGTCTATGCGCGCGACGAAATCGTCTTCTTCCTCGCCCTGGATATCGGCGCGAATGCGGTCTGGCGAGATACCATACGTCATCACGAGATCGTCGGCTTCCTCGAAGGAAATGTGGAGTCGCGCGGCAAG
The DNA here is from genome assembly GCA_903925285.1 of Candidatus Hydrogenedentota bacterium. Taxonomy (GTDB): domain Bacteria; phylum Hydrogenedentota; class Hydrogenedentia; order Hydrogenedentales; family SLHB01; genus DSVR01. Next base: position 600 of record CAIYET010000303.1, read on the forward strand.
ATCGCGCGTGATGTGATACCCACCCCACTCGAAACATTGCGTGGCGAGAATGCGGTGGTTGCGATACAGCGCCAACCCGGTGGTCGAACGGCCCATGTCGAGCACGCCGACGCCCACTTCCATCTCCTCGCGCGTCAGGCACCCCTGCGCGCTCGCCAGCGGCGTGAAGACCAAGTCCTCGAGACGACGTCCGAGCGACTCGATGCAATGAATCAGATTGTCCGTGATGACCGACGGGATGCGCGCGAAATGGACCCGCGTCTTGAGCACCTGCCCATGGAGCCCAATCGGGTCCGCGACGGGCAACTCGTCCACGTACCATTCCTGCGCGGTGATCGATGAAGTGACGCTCTTGCCCGGCGCGAGAATGTCGCGCGACGCGATGTCGATGGCCTCGGCCAAGTGCGCGCTCTCGACGACCCCGCGTTCGAGTTTGACATTCCCCTCGCAGATGAAGGTCTCGACGTTACGCCCATTGATCGCGCTGAAAAGCGACGGCAGCGAGACCTGGGCCTCTCTCTCGGCCATGACGATCGCCCGTTTGAGCGTGGCTTGCGCCGCCGTTAAGTCTTGGATAACGCCTTGTGAAATGCAGCCCCGCGACGGCTCGACACCATGTCCCACGATCTGGATGCCGCCGTCACTATCGCGGCGCGCAATCAGCACGCGCACTTCACGCGATCCAAAATCCACCGCACCGATCACTTCGCCTTTTCTTCGCACCATTCTCTCCATTGTCGATTGTAGATTGACAGCAACACGAAATCGCTTGTTAACGACGATTCGTCGTACAATCTACAATCTACAATCCGCAATCTACAATCCGCCTAGAAGAGCATCCCGCCCGATTCCGTGGCCCCTGCCGTGTCGCCTTCGCCCATCTGAGCGACAGTTCGTTCGATATCGTTCAGCGACGCGCGATGCTTCGTCAGCGTTTCGCGGCCGCGCATGAGCGCCACCTCGCATTCCTGCCGTTTACGTTGCTGGTCTTTCACCTGCTGGCGCGCATCCTCGAGACGCATCCGCGCGGCATCTTCGGCCTCCTGCATCGCGCGCAATTCGGCGTCGCCGCTGCGTTCCGCGTCGCGCGCGGTTTCGAGATCCGCCGTCGCATTGCCAGAGTTGCCTTCTTCGAGCAAACGCGCCGCCTGCAGTGCGCGGATCTGGTCATCGATGTCCGCGATCCGACGTTCGATGTCGTTGACGCGCTCGGTATACTGAAGCGTCTGAGCGCGCATGCCGCCCAACTCCGATTCGCTGCCCGATACCTTGTTTTCTGCCACCGTGACGTCCTGCTCGGCCTTCTTCACCGGCGTACGCGCCCGATCAATCAACTCGCTACTTTGCCGCAGACGCTGCTCTACCTCCTGAACACGTGCCTCCGCTTTCGCGGCTTCGGTGCGCGCCAGTTGCGCAACCGCTTGCAGCGCGAACGTCTTCGCGCTCGACATGTCGCCGCGTGCCACCGCCAACTGCGCCGTCTCGAGTAAGGATTCCGGCGCGCGGTCCTGTGAAGTCTCGCCAGTAGGCTGGGGCGACGCTGCCGCGAGACAGGGCTTGAGCATGTCTTCGACATCGGCGCGCCACGCCGTTACCGCCACGCTTGCGACATTTACGCTGCCCTCGACATAGGCTTCGCAAAAAGCGTATGCCATGTCGAGGAAGCGCTCGTAGCTGGCCTCCACAGTCTGCTCGGTCCATTCGCACAGCGCCGTCATCAGGCCGCACAGCGCGCTCGATGTCTCATGGCCCTGCTCGTCAGCGCACCGTTGGAGAGTAGCAACCTGTTTGCGCGCAAAGTCGAGTCGGATGGCCGATCCGGCCGCCAACGCCTTGTCCAACCGTACCAATTCACCCGAAAGGGCGTCCAACGCTGTTACGGCGGCCAGGTCGTCTCTCAGACTCGACGGGCGCGCCGGTTCCTCGACGGGTGCCGGTTCCTCGACGGGTTCCGGCTCCACGACGGGTTCCGGCTCCGGCGCAGGTGCGGGCGGCTCCTCCGACGTGACCTCCGACGTGAACGGCGGCAGCGGCTCCAAAGGCGGCAATTCCTCGGCGGCTTCTTCCGCAGAGATTTCGAGGAACGGCAATAACGAATTCCGAACGGGCGCCGCCGTCGCAAGTTCCGACGCCGGAGGCGACGCCACTTCGAACGGGATCACGCGTCCCGCCGGCGGGGCCTCATCTTCTTCGTCCTGCACGAGCGTCAAACCAGCCGCCGAAAGGTCGGCCACGGCGCGCCGATTGCGCTCGCGCCATTTGTCCATGACCCCCGAACGCACATTGTTCACAATCAAGTCGCCCACCATCAGCGAGAGGATCTCGTAGCTTTCATTCAGAAACGGCACGCAGACGTGAGCCGTCCCTACAGTCTCATAGGACTGCAACATTCGTGCAACATCCGTCAGCGCTTCCACAATATTCATCCAGTTCTGCGAAAGCGCGATCTCGATTGCGGCGCCCAACTGGTCCATACAGTCGTCCGACCAATACTCCTGCGACGCGCCGGCCTGGCCTTTCGCCACGTACCGGTGAAAACGTCCCAACGCCGTTACCAGACGTTGCGTGGGATCGCCCACGGACGAAACAGCCGATTCCTCGAACGCGCCTGCAGATTCACCGCCGTCATTACCGGCCAGTAAAGCGCTACGCTCCTCTGCGGCGACCGGCCCCAAACTTTCGGGAAGCGGTTCGCCAGCGTTAATATGGATAGGGATAAGCCTGTTCTTATTTCGTCTGCCAAAACGCATTTTAACCACCTCCGACTGTGGATTGTAGCACAGGTCTTTCAGATCCGCAATATGTGGTAGCCGACACAAAATCTTACCACATCGTACTCGAGGAGGCTTCAGGCTTCAGGGTACATCTCCGCACTTCCTGAAACCTGAAGACTGGTCCTCCTCCCAATATTGACACAGCGCGCGCATCCTGCAAGAATGGAGGCATGTGTTGGTTTTCTCGTTTGCAGGTGGGCGCGGCAAGCGAATCGAGCGGAGGAGAGTCGAGTTCATGGATATGCATCGCAACATCTTGTTCGGCCTGTTGCTGGCGCAGCGGAAATTAGCAGGGGAAGGTTTGTTGTCCAGTGCGGGGGGGCGATGGTACCGCAATCCCGACCGAGATTTGGGTCAGCTCCTCGCGGAGGTTGGCGCGATTTCGCCCGACGACCTGCAACAGGTTGGTAAGGACATGGAGGCGCTCATCGCGCAGCACGGCGGAGATGTCCGTGCTACGCTGAAGAACACGGGCGGACGCGAGGCCGTCGTGCGAATCTACGGCGGCACGATACCCATGAACGATGCGTGCGACATCTGCGAAGCGACTCTCCCAGTGGCCACGCCAAACGAGAGGAACGCGTACCTGTCCGAACAATTCCAGCAAGAGACCCTACCGATTGCAAAAGCGCCGCATGACGACCCGTTAGACGGCGGGACGCTTCAACCAATGCCATTGACCGTCGGGGCGACGACGCGCTCCGCAGCGACGGACGTTCCCGCAGTCATGGAGCATCCAGGACGTTACAACACGCTTCGTACGTTCGCGACAGGTGGCATGGGCAAACTGTTTCTGGTCCACGACCTGCACTTGAACCGCGATATCATCCTAAAAGAACTCCTACCGGAACACCTCGAATCCGCCGCTACAAGACCCGGCACCCGCACCGTGGACATGCTGACCGTGCCGGTAGTCGCGCGCTTCATGCAGGAAGCGCGCATCACCAGCCAGCTCGAACATCCCGCGATCATCCCCGTGTACGAACTCGGCTACCGCGACGACGGGTCGCTGTACTACACGATGAAGTACGTCCGCGGACGCACACTGCAAGACGTACTCAACGACACCCACAACCTGCACGAACGCCTGAACCTCCTTACCCGCTTCCTCGACCTCTGCCAAGCCATTGCCTACGCCCACAGCCGAAACGTTATCCACCGCGACATCAAGCCCCTTAACGTAATGGTCGGCGAATTCGGAGAGACCGTCGTAATCGACTGGGGCATCGCAAAGGTCCTCGGCAAGGAAGACATCCACGCAAAGGACATCGTACAAGCGTCGAGCGCACTCCAGACCGACGACACGGCCTCCCTGACCAACACCGTCTATGGCCAAGCCATGGGATCGCCCTATTTCATGGCCCCCGAACAGGCGCAGGGACTCGTCGACAAGATCGATCAGCGATCGGACATCTACGCGCTAGGCGCCGTGCTGTACACGATTCTCACCGGACGGTTGCCCTATCTGGGCATGTCCGCCAACGAATTTCTGAAAAAGGTCGTCGATACGGCCCCCACACCCATCCGTCAACTCCATAAGGACGTGCCCCCGGAACTGGCCGCAATCTGCGAACGCGCCATGCAGCGACGCCCCGAAGACCGCTACCAGACCGCGAAAGAACTCGCCTGCGAAATCGAAAACTACCTTTCCGGAGGCCTAGTCCGCGCGCACACCTACCGATTCTCGGAACACCTCGTGCGCTTCGTCAAGCGCCACAAAACCTTCCTTGCGACGGCCACAGCCGGACTCGCAGCCCTGATCGCCCTGGGCGTCTTCTCGTACATCCAGGTCGTGCACGAGAAGAACCGCGCCGAGTCCAACTGGCAACGCGCGGAAAAAGAAACACAAGCCGCGATCGAAGCGCGCGGCAAAGAGCAGGCCGCCAAAGAAATCGCCGTCGAGGAAGGCCAGAAAGCGTTGCGCGAACTGTATTATGCCAATATCTCGCTATCCGAGCGTTGCATCCAAGAGAAGCGCATGGACCAGGCCCGCGACCTGTTGGCGAAATGTCCGGAACCGTTTCGCAACTGGGAGTGGGGAAGACTCCAATACCTCTGCAACACGGACCGGATGACCCTCAAGCAAGGCGGCCAATTCGCACGATTCGCCGGAAACGATGGCACAATCGCGACCTGCTCCGTCGACGGACGCCTCGCGTTGGCCAATCTCGCCACCGGCGACACGATCAAAACCCTGGCCGAAAAGGGCGGCTATCAAATGGACATGGGGGTAAGCGCCGCAGAACCACGACGCATCATCGCCGGCATCGACGGACGCGTCGCCGTGTGGGACGCAACCACCGGCGAAGACATGTTCGCCTTCGACGAACCGAAGCCACAGGGCGAGAAGCTCCGCCATGCCGTCGCGATTAGCGCCGACGGAAAATGGGGCGCCGCGCTCAACCAAGACGGCCTCGTGCGCGTCTGGGATCTGGCCGCGCGCAAAGACGCGTTCTCGGTGAAACCGGTCCAAGCACGCTTGGCCCTGTTGGCATTCACGCCCAGCGGCGCGCAGCTTCTCGTGGCCTCCGCCGACATGACCGACGAGGGCATGGCCGGCCAGTTCGATGTCTGGGATACGGCCAAGGGTGTTAAGGAGAACACGTGCCAATTGCCCGCGCCGCTCATGGTGAAATCCATGACCTTCAGTCTGGACGGCGCCTGGCTGGCGGTCGGCACCAACGGCGGGTTGCTCGTGTGGGACACGGCGAAATGGGTGCAAGTCCACGCCCTCAAGACGACCGTCGGAAGCGCACGCGCCGCCGCGTTCAGTCCCGACGGGAGCCTCCTCGCGGCAGGCAACCAGACCGGCCAACTCAAGGTGTGGGAAACAAAATCGGGCCAGGAACGATTCGCAACGAACGCGCACCTCGATTTCATCAGCACGGTCGTGTTTACCACCGACGGCGGCCGCGTCGTCACGGCGAGTTCGGACCGTACCGCCAAACTCTGGGATGCGGCGAGCGGCAAGGAACTCGAAACATTGCGCGCGCACAACGGAGCGATCATGGACCTTGACGTCGATGGTTCCGGCAAACGCCTTGCGACGGCCAGCTACGACGGCACGACGAAAATTTGGGATATCGGCGCAAATCCGAGACTACACGAAATGACTGCGGGCGCGTACTGCGCAACGAAAGGATATCTCGCCGGCGCGGTTGGCAACACGGCGCTGCTGTGGGAGACCCGTAGCGGACGCGAAGTTATGCATTTCGACGGACACACCGCGAAGATCTACCAACTCGCAGTTTCGCGCGACGGCGCACGGCTGGCGACAGTTGCGGCCGAGACCGTCGGAGACCGGTACCCCGACACGATCAAAGTCTGGGACGCCGTATCAGGCAAAGTTCTCCAGAGCTTCGAGGCCAAGGGCGCCAAAGTCATGCAACTCCGATTCGATCCGGCCGGCGCGCGCGTCGCGGTGCTTGCCGGAAACGTGCTGCAAATATGGGACGTGGCGTCGGGCGTCGAACAACTCTCCGTGCCCGAAGCCCTGAGTTTTGCCTTCAGCGAAGACGGAAACCATATCGCGGTCGGCGCCAACAAGGGCGACATTGTCTTATACGACGCGGCCATGAAAGAAATGTTCCGCGCGAAGTCCCAAGCCGCATTCGGACTGACGCTTGCCTTCTCGCCCGACGGGAAATCGCTCATCGGCAGCAGCGACGTCCTGGTCGAAGGCAGCTATGAAGGCCATCTCCTCTTCTGGAACGTCGCCGACGGCCAGTTGGCGCGGACGTTCAAGGCGCACAAAGGCCACGTCACCTACGTCGCATACGCACCCGATGGGCGAGCCTTCGTGACCGCCGGCGAAGACAAACTCGCCAAGGTCTGGGACGCCGAATCCGGCAAAGAACTCCTCGCGCTCACCGGCCACGCGAACGAAGTCGTCTCCGCAGCGTTCACCCCAAACGGGCAACGCATCGCGACGGCCAGCACCGACGGGACCTTCAAACTCTGGGACCGCGAAACCGGCCGCGAGATCCTGACCCTCCAAGACGCCGCACTGCACCAGAAAGGCGAAGGCGCATCGCCCAACACGATAGCATTCAGCCCCGACAGCCTCCAGGTCGCCACGTTGACCGTGCCCATGGCCCTGGCCCCACAAGTGCTGCGCTGTTTCCCATGGAACCTCGAACAATACCCCGGCAAACCCGAAGACCCCATGCAAGACCGACTCGAACAATACAAACGTAAGTGAGAGACGGTGGCGATGAGAATTGGGGTTTGGGGTTTGGGTTCTAGCGGCGGCATTTCTTTCCCCAAACCCCAAACCCCATACCCTGCCTGAACGCGCTGTTTGCGAAAAAGAACGGACCTGTTCATAATGGCGCGCTCAGTAAACAAACGAGGTTCCAAAATGTCCAATACAACAGATCAAAACGCCGACCGGAAGAACAGCCCTCCCGACCTTGGGATTCGCTTGCGAATCTGGCCCGCCGCCTTCATCGTCCTCGCATACCTGGCCGTTGCCTATGGGTTCTCGCGCCTCGGATCGACGAATATCCAAAGCTTCATCGAGCTGGTCATCGTCCCGCTCGCAGCCGCGCTGTTGCTCGTCATCTGGTGGCTGGCAGCCAGCCGGGCGCCATGGCTCGACCGGCTGGCCGGTCTGGTACTGCTTATCCTCGCAAACGTTTGGGTCGTGTTCACCCAAGAACGCAACGGCGCGATGCTCCTGGCGTATGCCATCCCCACGATGACGACCGGTATGGTCGCGCTGCTCGTATTGACCTACCGCCTTCGGTGGTCCACGCAGCGATGGATAATCATCATCTTCCTAGTTGCCTGCGCAGGTGTATTCACCGCAATGCGCGTGGATACCATCGGCGGCAATCTCGCGCCCATCGCGTCCTGGCGTTGGACCCCTACCGAGGCCGAGCGCTCGACTGCTCTTGCGCGACCGGCAACCCAGGCTACGGCCGTCCTGCCCGCACAGGCCGGCCCGGACGACTGGCCCAGTTTTCGCGGGCCTGCACGCGACAGTCGCGTCGTTGGAACAACGTTCTCGACGGACTGGCGCAAGCCGCCTCGGGAACTCTGGCGTCGAAAAGTCGGCCCAGGCTGGTCATCCTTCATTGCCGTGGGCGACTACGTTTTCACCCAAGAACAGTCAGGTGAAGAGGAGTTGGTGACATGTTATAGCGCCGCGACGGGCGAGCCATTTTGGGTCAACCGGATCAAGGGGCGATTCGAGGACACGATGGGCCTGGGTCCGCGTGCGACGCCAACGTTTGACCAAGGAAAACTTTATACCCAAGGCGGCGCCGGCGCGCTGCAATGTCTCGACGCCTCGACCGGAAACACGATCTGGAAACGGGATTTGGCCGCCGACGCAGAGACCAAAGTGCCCGGCTACGGCTTCTCGAGTTCGCCGTTGGTCGTGGGCGATCTTGTCATCGAGTTCTCGGGCGGCGGCGACGGAAAGAATGTCGTCGCCTACAACCACGCAACGGGCGACGTGGTCTGGTGCGCGGGACATCGCGGGGACGCGTACACGTCCCCGCATTTGGCGAGCATCGACGGCGTTTCGCAAGTGTTGATGATCGGCGATTTCGGCTTGCAATCCTTCGTTCCCGAGACCGGCGCTCCCCTGTGGGAACATCTCTGGAAAGTCAAAACCAATCCACGCTGCGTCCAGCCGCTCATCGTGGACAGCAATCTGGTCATGCTCGGCTCGACGGGCACCACCGGCTCGCGCCTCCTCCGAATCCAAAAACAGGAAACATCCTGGAACATCAAAGAAGAGTGGACAAGCAAGAAATTCAGGCCCTACTTCAACGACTGCGTGATGCACAAAGGCGACGCCTACGGCTTCGACGGCGACCGGCTAGTGTGCGTAGACATGAAAGTGGGCGAGAGGCGCTGGGAAGGGCAACGGTACGGCGGGCAACTACTGCTCTTTCCCGAAATGGACACGCTCCTGGTCCTGAGCGAGGCAGGAGAAGTGGTTCTAGTCCGCGCGATTCCCGAACAGTTCACCGAAATGGCCCGATTCAAAGCCATCAACGGCAAGACCTGGAATCATCCCACAGTGGCGCACGGCAAACTGTTCGTCAGAAATGCCGATGAAGCCGCCTGTTTTGAATTGCCCATAAAATAAGGGCTGAAATAAGGCCAGAAGGGGTAGGTGTATCTAACGTATTAGCGTCTTGGTCGCCAGAGGACAATTCCGCCGCCGAGTGCGGTTGTCAAACCCAGGATTGCGGTGAATAACCCGCTGGCTGCGGGCAATACGTCACCCACCTCGATGTACCATGTCTTGATCTCGATGCCGACGCCATCCGACGCCGTTACGGTCAAGGATACCGTGTACGCCCCGTTTTGCTCGAACGTGTGCGAAGGATTACGGTCGTGGCTTCGAGAACCATCGCTGAAATCCCATTCCCAGTCCATAATGGGCGACGCGCCGGGCGTCGAGAGATCATTGAATTGCACCGTCAGCGGCGCAACACCTGTCGTGGGCCATCCGGCAAATTCCGCAGTTGGCGGCATGATGGTGACGATGATGTAGTCCTGCTTTGTCCCAGCATCTTGGCCTTCGCGTGTCGTGACTGTCAACGACACACTGTACGTGCCGATCGCGGTATACAGATGGGACGGGTTCCGTTCAT
>CAIYET010000304.1 GCA_903925285.1 Candidatus Hydrogenedentota bacterium
AGGCATTGCCTACAGCCTACAGCCTAAAGCCTAAAGCCTAAACAGCCGAGGTTCTGCAAGAGGCTCTGTAGATTGTAGATTGTAGATTGCTGTCAATCCGCAAGCACGTCGAAGGCTGCTTGCACGTCCGCGCCGGGGATCCAGTGGATCGCGCAGCCTTTGCGTTCCATTCTGCGAAACCAGGTGTCTTGCCGTTTCGCGAACTGGCAGATGGCGCTTTCGAGTTTCTGGATGAGATCGTTGCGTTTCGAGATCTTACCTTGCAGGAATTGTGCGATGAAGCGATATTCGAGTCCGAGGCGTTCGAGTCTTTCCCATGGAATGCCCTCGGCGTGCAGGGCTTCGACTTCATCGAGCATGCCCGTGCTGAAACGTTCGATGAGTCGCGCGTGGATCCGTTGGCGAAGCGTCGCGCGATTCCATTGTATGCCGAGCACGATGGGGCGAATATCGGGCGCGGGTTCGGGTTCATGGTCGCGCGAATACTCGGCGATCTCGATGGCGCGAATGGTCCGTTCGCGCGTTTCGAGGTCGGTAACGTTGTGAAGCCGCTGCTTCACGGCGGCCAAGCGCGCCACGAGCGCCTCGTCCGTCAGCGCGGCCAATTCGTCGCGCAGAACTGGATTCTCTGGCACGGCTACCATGCTATATCGTGCCAAAACGGCTTCGAGATAAAGTCCCGTGCCGCCCACAACCACCGGGAGCACGCAACGGCTTTGCATCTGTGCGAATGCGGCATAGAAACGCTGCTGGTAATCGAATACGCTGAATTCCTGCGCGAGATCCGCGATGTCGATGAGGTGATACGGTACGGTAACGCCGTCGACGGCATATTCGCCGAGGTCCTTGCCGGAACCGATGTCGAGTCTGCGGTACACTTGCCGCGAATCGGCCGAGATCACTTCGCCGCCAAATGCATGGGCGATGCGCACGCCGAGCTGCGTCTTGCCCGACGCGGTCGGCCCGAATACGACAATCGTGTTGAACGACGATGTTGACGTCATGCCCGTTGCTCCGCATACTGTTGCGACATCTTCGATTCGGCATCATAACATAGCCATGACAGACAGTACCCGTCTACAACGCAAAGCCTTGATCGCGATCGCGCTGAACGCCATGTTCGGCATGGCGGAGGCGCTATGCTCGATTTTCGTCAGCGTGTACTTGTGGATCAACAGCCACGATTTCAATGTTGTTTTCAAATACTATCTGGCCGTCTACGCGGTAACGCCGCTTTTGTTTTTGCTGGCCGGTTGGTACTCGCAGGCGCGGGACCGCTTGCACGTGTATCGCCTGGGATTGGTCTTGCATGCGGTGTTCTACGCGATGTTGCTGTACCTGCGCGAACGCTCGCCGGAATACAGCGTGGCGCTGGGCATGCTGTTGGGCGTGACGTGGGGCGTGTTCTGGGCCGGCGCCAACGTGTTCAACTTCGACGTGACGCCATACGGACGCCGCGACTACTACTTTGGTTTGCTTTCCGCCGTGGGCGGGATCGTGAGTTTGATCGCGCCGGTGATCAGCGGTGTTCTGATCCGTTTCTCGCCGACGGCCCGCGAGGGATACCATGTCCTTTTCGGCATGGTGATTCTGCTCTACATCGCGTGCTTCGCCTTGAGCTTCCTGTTGCCGCGCGACAGTAAGCGGCGTCCGTTCCATATCATGCGCGCATTGCTTCCGGGCAAGGACCAGCGCAATTGGCAATGGATGATGCTCGCGTCGATGTCGCTGGCTGGCTCGTTCAGTATTTTTCCGTTTCTGTTGTCGCTGCTGATGTACGTGCGGACGGGTAGCGAGTTGAGCGTGGGCGGCTATGCGTCGTTTCAGGCCCTGGCAAGCGTCGTCGTTTCGTACTGGGTCGGACGGACCGTCGGCGCGCGTACGCGGCGCGCGTATATGCGCTGGGGCGTGATCACGCTGTTGATGGCGGGCGTGCTCATGCTGTTTCCCATCGGGATCGTCACGTTGTTTCTGTTTGGGTTGCTCCGGTCGATATCGGGTCCGATGTTCGGCATCCCGTATTCGAGCCTGCGCATGGACGTCATTCATGACTGCGCCGAGGCCCCGTCGCAACGCATCGAATACATCACCGCTTGGGAGGTTCCGCTGGCCATCGGCCGCGTGATCTCGATGACTCTGATGATGGCGCTAATCGTTTGGATGCCCAACAATGAGGTTCCCCTGCGCATTGTTCTTTTCCTGCTGTGCGCCATTCGCCTCGTTACCTATCAGTGCGTCATCCGCATAAGTCATCTTCGGCAGGATTAGTCGGAAGGAGAAAGGGTTGTTCCGTTCATTGACGATACGCTCGATCTGCGCCTTTTTCAAAGCCATTCGTCAGCGCCATTTACTCCTTCGCCTCAACCCGATACAGATGTGTCTTGGTTCTTAGGAATAGGGCCTTGCCTGCGATTGCCGGTGACGCCATGAAGCCGGATTCGAGCTTGTTCGTGGCGAGGACCTCATATGTGCGCCCAGCCTTGAGGATCGTCGTTTTGCCCTGCGAACTGAAGAAGAAGAGTTGCCCGTCGGCGTGGATGGGCGAAGCCATGTAGTTGCCGCCCAAGCGTTCGCTCCACACGGACGTCCCCGTCGCCGCTTCGAGACATGTGGCAAGCCCGTCATTGCTCACTACATAGAGCAGGTCGTCCAGGAACACCGGCGATGGCTCATCGGGGACGATCCGTCCCCCAACCTTCCACGCTACATGGGTGTCGGTCACATCGCCTTGCCCATCGACGCGTACAGCCCACAACTCCGAAGTGCCTTGGCCGGTAACGAAGAAGATGAGCCCATTTCCGAACACCGGTCGCACAGCAGGCGAAAAAGCGGTGGGGTAACGGACTTTCCAAATCTCCTTGCCCGTGCGCGCATCGTAGGCGTACGCCGCCCATGAGCCTGGACTTATCAACAGGGGTTTCCCGCCCACATCGACAATCAGCGGCGTCGTGAATGACTTGCGAAAATCCCCTTCCCGTTTGGGTTGACCCTGCTCATCAAAGTCTTGCCACGCCGTCGTCCGGTCGGTTTTCCAGACGGTCTTACCGGTTTTTTTATCCAGGGCCGTCACGTACTGGATGTCCACACCGTCGAACGTCAGTACGAGCAAGTCCTCGAAGAGGATCGCCGACGAACCTGGACCCCGGTAATGTCGGCAAGGAAGGTCGCGGCGTTCCCAGACAACCGCGCCGTTCGCAGTATCGAGACAGGCTGTCCCGTAGCTGCCAAAGTGGACGTACACGCGGCCAGGCTCGATCACGGGTGACGGCGAAGCATAACCGTTCACGTCGTTTCCGAGCGGTTCGGGATTATCGGCGTGAAACAACTTCTCGTTGAAACGAATCTCACCCGTCGCGGCATCCACGCCGACCGCATAAAAGTCATGGCCGTCCGTCGTCGCCGTGGTCAGCCAAACCTGGCCGCCCAACACAACCGGAGTAGACCAGCCTTGAAAAGGTATAGCCGTCTTCCATTTGACGTTCTCAGTCTCGCTCCAGTGAAGCGGGAGACCAACCGTACTCTTGTCGCCGGGCGCCGCCGTGAGGCCGTTGCCCCAGGGGCCGCGAAATTCCGGCCAGTCTGTCGCCGCCGCCAAGCCGTGGGCACACGGCAGCGCCAGCAAGACAATACAAATCCACTGCGTTGGGAACATTTTGGGGAGATATGGCATGCGCATCTTCAGAACACCTATTCCTTCGTTTTTCACACAATGACGTTACGACGAGAGTGTAGATATGTCGCCAGGGCAAGTCAATCGCCAAGGCAACCTGCGTCGCCGGTCACACCCCTAACGTTGCCTCGCAATACCCTCTAAGGCACCTCTCTGCCTGCGTCTCACGGACACGTCCCGCATGTTTCCCCGATTCCCGTTTCGCACCGCTGACATCTGCGCGTTCGCGCTTTGAACCTCGTACACCCCGTGGTATACTCTTGCGTACCGGGCCTTTCGCGAGGCCCCCGTCTATGTGGGCGAGTGGTGGAATGGCATACACGGCGGACTTAAAATCCGCTGCCGGTGACGGATTGAGGGTTCAACTCCCTCCTCGCCCACCATAACAAAACCCTTGTGTTTATTAGGGTTTTTGTGTGTTCTGCCTTCGCTTACAGCCCCCATGTTATGACTATCAAGAGTGCACGAA
>CAIYET010000305.1 GCA_903925285.1 Candidatus Hydrogenedentota bacterium
TGCAATTTGTGCCTTTGATTTCTTGTGCTCTTGCGGTCTCCCTGTCACCCGGAGCTCCCTACCGTCAACAGCGGCTTGCACAGACTCATTATCTCCGCAGTCCGCAGACGCGTGACGGGCCAAAGTGTTTCGGTAGCTGCAATCGAGCGTGTAGAGCTTCACTTGCGTGTGAGGGGGCTCATTGAGCAGCGCGCAGAGGTAGTAGATTCCAACCATCTCTTCTCCACGTCTGTTGATGGTGCGAACCGGCTTCGTATCTATCCCAAAAGTCACTTCGACGAAATCGCCATGCCGGACGATCCGTGCGTCGTACTTCTCAGGCTCCAACATTGTGGTCCTCGGCGCGGATCTTGGAGCCCTACGGGAGATCGGCGGTTGAGGGGACATGAGGGGGTTCTGGCCTTGAGCGACCTGCTTCGTTGACGCGGACAAGTGCCGCTCGGCTCTGTTGGCGAGTTCGACGGCCCCCGCCGTGAGCATCATGGCCTCTCGCGCGCCCCGGAGGCGCACACTCAGGGTGGTCTGCGGAACCGATGACTCAATGAGAGTCTCCGCTGCCTCGAAGAGGTCACACCAAGCCATGAACGCGATCAGTTGGTGGAGTTTGATCGTAACGCGACGGTGTTTCCCCGTGTCCAGTTTCACGCGCAGTGTCATGATCGGATTGGGTTCGCCGGTCGCCAGCAGGTGTTCGGACCATGTGCTGAAGGTGATGGCCTCCGTGTCGGAGGGGAAGCACGTGAATTCTTTCTCGCTGTCTGGCCGGAGGTCGAATGTCGCATGGGGCGAGCGTTGGACCTCGCGCTGGGCCCAGAACTCGTCATGCACGAGGGACTCCCAGAACTCGCAATAGACTGCGAAGTTTCCCCTGAGCTTGTAAGGCGGCAGCATGTCCTTCAATCGTCGTCGTAGCCAACGGATGTGGCCTGCCACGGGCGGCTCGTTGGTACAGGACGAAAGTTGTCTGTGCATGTTGAAATCACCGAGCGTGAAGGAGTATGAATCCACGTCCATTTCCGATTCTCCGACTGTTCCTGTGGTGGTGTTTGGCAGGGTTTCCACTTCGATTCTACTCCATACGCGTCGGCCGACTCACGCCCATCCTGGTGCAGCGTTCGTGTGCGGGTGGCGTTTTGGCTGTTTTTGCGGGCATTGGTCCCAACCCCTTGATTCCACTGGACTTTTCGCACGCCGCTTCCGGGCGAGTTTCGCCCAGGTCTGCGGACTTTGCGCCAGACGTGGGCACACTGGCCCCCGGTTTTTCCTCCGGTCCCCGTCCCCACAAGCTGCGGATTGCGACGTTCTCTGGTTTGCCGCGCGTGCCTTCCCAAACGCGGGCGATGGTCTCGGTTTCGCCGAAATGTCACGACTTTTCTCGTGCTTGCTGGATTCTCACGCATGCCTTCGGCAAGGAGTTTCGGTGCAGGCGGTTTGGTGGAGGCTAGTCTGCTGCGCTATGCGTCCTAGTTGTACCACTGTACTGTCTTAAAATCCGCTGCCGGTGACGGATTGAGGGTTCAACTCCCTCCTCGCCCACCATAACAAAACCCTTGTGTTTATTAGGGTTTTTGTGTGTTCTGCCTTCGCTTACAGCCCCCATGTTATGACTATCAAGAGTGCACGAA
>CAIYET010000306.1 GCA_903925285.1 Candidatus Hydrogenedentota bacterium
CCTGCCAGGACGACCTGGCCAAGGATCCGACCCTCGTCAATGAGGCCATGATGCTCGATCCGGTGGCCCAGGTTGTCTTCGATAAGAACGACCGCCGGGAGATGATCAAGGGCAATCTCAACTGGACCGCCCCCGCAATCCTGACCTGCGGCGACGGGCTGGACGGCATCATGGGCGGCGTCAGCTCGCGGCGCATTGATGGCGAGCACGGGCCGGAGGACGGCTGCAAGCCCGAGACAGATTTCGCCGACGTCAACCTGCGCCCCGGTCTGGTGCTCGAGAATACGTGGGATCAGCTCCTCCCACCCGAGGAAAGTTGGCCGCTCTGGGGAGATGGCCAGCCGGTCGGCCATTCGTGCAAAAACAAGGATTTGCGCAACGATCCGGCCAACGGCCCGGTGTTGGAACCCTATTACAAGCGCGTTCGCAGTTATTCCAACGGGAGACTGATCTTCGCGCCCGACTTCAGCAGCGAAACTGTCCTGCAGTCCTTTGTGGACCTCAATAACGTCAAGTTCGACAACGGCAGGCTGGTTCCCGCCAAGGCGGGGGCGTCGGCAACCGTGACGATCATGATGAAATCGCCGTATGTTTTCGTCAAAGCCTCCGGCCTCGCCGAAGGCGCCGATTCATTCGAAGTGTCGGACGACGGCAAGACCTTCCGCGCGGCGGACATCCAGAATTTCACGCCGTCGGTCAAGGGCAAGTTGGCGGCGTATGTCAGGGTCGGATGCAAGACCGGCTTGAAGTCGCTTCGACTGGAAGCGATTGTGATGAACAACGCCGGGGTGCTGCCCTTTCTCTCGCCCGGCAAGAATGCGGTGACGGTTTCCGTGGCCGATCCCAAGGCACTCGGGGCGAACAAACTGGTGGTGACATATGCGTATGAGCCGGGATATCGCACCCGATCGTTTGAAGAGTTGTTCGCGGAGGGGAAGAATCTATTCGATCAGTCGAATGCCACCTGGTCCAAGGTTCCCACAGTGGTGCAAAAGACGTTCATGGCCAAAGACCTGCCGGCCACGTTCGACATCGATGTGCCGACGCCGAAAAACCGGTATCCCGTCTACCCGCGTATGCTGTTTGTGCGGCGCGAGGTGCTGACCCCCACGGCAACCCCACTTCCACTCCCCCCGGACGCGCGGGAACCGCGGATGGATGCGGGCGATGAACTCCAGACCCTGCCGAATCCGTTTTTGATCGGCACGCAGCCACCGCCCGGACACGTGGAACCCCCGCGGATGACCAATGTGGTGGCGACCCTGAACGCCAGTCACGCCGTCTGCATCGACGGCGAGACGGCGACCAATCACTTTATCCGGTGGCCTCCTGACAGCAAGCCCAACGAAACGTGGATCATGCTCGTTGGCGGCGAGATCAAGGGCCTGCCCGACAGCAAGGAGATGGTCAAGGCCACCCTCGATATCCCGATCGTGCGCGGCAAGAGCAACGCATCGACCAAAGTATGCGTGGTGGCGCTTAAGACGCCGTTCGAGGCCGGAAAGCCCTACGATTTCGCGAACCTCGGAGACACCGTCGGCACGATTGTCGTTCCGAAGCAGAAAGGGGCCGACTACCTTCCGCCCCGGATATTCCGGGTGAACCTTACCCCATACGTCAAACAACTGGCGTGTGGCGAGGCCAAGTTCAATGGCTTCGCCATTCGGGTCCAGCAGGACCGCAATGTGGACGAGGGTTATCTCATCCGCGTTGACATGCCCAAGGCGGCGGAACTGCCCTTGGAGATCGAGACGTTGGTCAAAACGCCATAGTTGTTCTTAGGAAGGACGCATGCAATCCACGAGCGCTCGAATCTTTCTGTGTTTCGCCGGCTTGCTGTCCGGCGCGGGCCGACATGTTGGCTTCCAATACGCTGTTGGGCGCATGAGTTCGCGGCAAATCGAGAGGCGGCTGTTGCAATCCTAGAAGGCAACGACGGGCCGACGGCTTATGTTGCAGTCGAAAAGACGGGGCCCCCTCGCACGGTTGACGACGTGGTCCTTCAAACCGCGTAGGAACGAACAAAATCGGTGCTTTTGGTTTTCGACGCGCCGAAAAACGCCAGTAGCCGTCATGTGCGTCCGATCGCCCTGCTTATTTGCGATGGCATCGTGGCAGTCACCAGCGTAAGAATGGGGCGGCTACTCGCTACAGGGCGGTCTGTGGTGTCGGCGCGAGGCTATAGCAATTAACAATAACATTGGGACATATTGGCGATAAAAAGGAATGGGTTGGCAGCCGTGGCGAGGCTTTTGCGCAGACGGGTCTTGAAGGCGGCCCAGAGATGCTCGATGGGATTGAGGTCGGGCGAGTAGGTGGGCAGAAACAGGAGATGACCGCCGGCCTGAGTCACCAACTTCTGCGTGGTCGGTGACTGATGAAACCGGGCGTTGTCCAGCACGATCACACTGCCTGCTGGCAGTACGGGCAAGAGCACCTTCTCAAAATAAACGTCCACCACCTCCGTGTTGCAACTGCCTTGAAACACCAGCGGCGCGACCAACTTGTTTTGCCGAGAGGCGGCAATGATGCTGGTGCGTTCCCGCCGTTTCCCGGCCACGGCCTGATAAATCCGCGCACCCCGAGGCGCGCGGCCGTATTCACGATACAGGCGGTGATCCACGCCGCACTCGTCGAGGTAAAAAACGCTCCGGTGGTCGAGCTGTTCGAGTTCGCGGCGGAAGAGCCACCGTTGCACCTCGTTGCGCTCGCGATATTTTATGAGTTTTTTTTAACGTGAACCCCAGTTGTCCCAGTCGCACCCAGATCGCCTGATGGCTAACGCCAAAGGCGTCTTGGAGTTCCTTGAGCGTGGCGTCGGGATGTTGTTGGACGTGAACCTGGAGTTTCTGCGGGTTGAGTTTGCGCCAACGCCCCCAGCTCTTTTTCGGTGCCAACGTCCCCTCTTGCACGGCATCCAAGTAACGATAAACGGTACTCCGACCGAGGTCGAAGCGCCGAGCGGCTTCAACTTTGGATCCGCCTTCGTAGATGAATTTCACGACCCGTTTCCGCAAGTCCAGTGCATATGCTTTCATGCCCGTAAGCCTATCACACACTGTACCAATGTCAATGTGAAATACTATA
>CAIYET010000307.1 GCA_903925285.1 Candidatus Hydrogenedentota bacterium
AGTCATCATCCATACAGGGGTAGGACCCGATATGTTGGCAAATGCCGCATGGGAGCAGTTACCGCAGGTGCCCATACTCCTAAAGCCTTTCCGGACGGCCGTGCTGGCGCAGAAATTGCGACTCGTGCTCGAAGGAAGGTCCGACGCCGACACAAAACAAGAGCCCTAATCGCCAACCCAAAAGCGGACTTCGACCTTGACTGAAGCAAGTCGCAAGTAAATATTTCCGTTGCCTAAGTCGCCTGCTCCCAATCCTTAACGGGACAAAAAAAAGAAATGTGAAACAAAAGAGAAAAAGCCTGACACTTGACATAGCCGGGCATTCACGTTATCCTCACATTAAGATCTTTTGGCGTTGTCGAAACACTAGCGGGGAAGGCGAGGTGGTATCCTTCCTCAAATGGAAAGGAGAATGTACTATGAAACAGGCGAAACTTGTCCTTGGGCTATTGGTCGTTCTTCTTGTTGCAGGCGGTTGTGCAACAACGCGACAGGAGGCATCGTTCCCGAACCAATCAGTCGCTGTTGATAACCCGGAGATGGCGCGAATCTTTGTTGTACGCCTGACGCCTTTGGGTTCGGCGGTTCCCATGAAAATCATGGATGGCGACAAGGTTATCGGCAATACGGGCGGGCATGGCTATCTGTGTTGGGAACGAGAACCGGGTACAACGGAAATTTCCGGCCATGCCGAGAATACGAGCAATCTCTCGTTGACGGTTGAAAAAGGCCGGACCTACTATATCAAGCAGAATGTGAGAATGGGCATTCTATTTGCGCGCAACGATCTCGAGTTAGTGGGCGAAGACGTTGGGCGTTCATTAGTCGCGAAGTGCAAATCTCCGAGACAGAAATGACGGTGAAGCAGACCCGTTTCATGTACGGTGTGGCTCCGCAGTACTGAATCCCACGAATGTGAACATGGGTCATAAAAATGCGGTGCTATATTCTGAAACACCTAGAACCAACGCAAACGCGTTTCGCTTGACGAAGAAATCGTGATCGGTGAGAAGCCGGAGGGGTCTTCGGTAAACGGGATTCCGGAAGTGAATCCAACACTTGAAAAGGAGAGGGAAAATGGAAAAGGGAAAGTGGAGTAATGTGTGGCTCGGAGCATTGATTTTGGCGGTTGTGCTGACGGGCTGTGCGGCAGGGAATGTGAAGTTCGCCGCGACGGATTCCAAAGTGGACATGTCCAAGTATTCGGCGGTCGCCGTCAAAGTTACCAATGATGCCGGAGGGACCTGTCCGGCGGACGTGCCGCAGAATCTCGAGGGGGCAGTCATCAACCAACTGCAGACCACATTTTCCGGTGCTTTCGAGACGGTGCGTCCCAGTCCGACGGGCGACGAGAACGAAATGCTGGCCGAAGTGCACATTGTCAAGTACAAGAAGGGCAGCCGCTTTGCCCGGGCCATGCTGATCGGCCTCGGCTCGTCGAAAATTTCGACCGACGTGATAATCTCCGATTCGAAATCGAAACAGCCTCTGAAGTCAGGGAAACTCCTGCTGGTATGGGCCATCGGGGGCGTGGTGGGCGCGTCCAGAGGAATCGAAGACCTCGTGAACGATGCAGGCGCCAAAGTCGCCGATTCCATTGTAGCCTGCAAGTCTGGCACCGAGACGGTCGACGGAAGGCCAAGAGCATCCGCGAAGGACGAAGAGAAAACGGAGAAGTGATCGACGTCGGGTCGACTTAACGAGGCCTATTCCATTCGGCGAGAGCACGGCCGCAGACGATTCGAACCGGTCTATTGGGGATCTTCGATATGGATGGTTCGCCCGCAGGCCGGGCATGTCAGCGTGGGGGACATGAGGCCGGGCGAGAGTTGGATGGGCTGGCCGCAGGTACATTTCACGGTCGCCCACGTTTGGCAGGTGGGTCGTGCCACGCGTAACGGTGCGGCCATGACGACCGTGCGGCCCGAAGTCTCGACCGGTTGGCGCAACGTGGCCATACGGACGCCCGGCGCCGCCGCAGTCGGGGGTTGCGGCCCGAGTTCGTTGAGCATGTCGCCGGCTTGTGCAGCGGCGGCGATTCCGGCTTGCGGGACGCTCAACGTGCGGCCGCAACGCGGACATGCGACGGTGTCTTGCTTGAGTTCCGGCGGAAGCTTGACTTTCAATCCGCACACGCAGGGTAGGAACACGAACTGGTTCACTTTGCGAAGAAGGTCGCCGGCCTCACGCATTTGTTGGCGTCCACCGCGTGGCTGCTCGCTACCGGCGGCGCGCGCGGGCACGGATTTGTCTCCATTGAACGTGGATGTCGGCATCACGCCGCGCTGTGCGCCGTGCGCCTGGCGCCATGCGGCGTCGTACGCCTGGAACGAGACGTTGCCGCCCATGGACCGCAACACGCGGATGCGCTCTTCGATGGGCGGATGCGTGCTGGTCAGACCGAAGACCGATCGCGAGGCTTTGTTGAACGGGTTGGCGATGAACATGGGCGCGGTGGCTTTGTTCGCAGAGGCCAGCACCGCGTCGTCCATCGAGATGGCCTGCAACGCCGAGGCCAATCCTTCGGGGTAGCGCGTAAGCACGGCGGCATTCGCGTCAGCCAGGTATTCGCGCCGGCGCGATACGCCGAAGTAGATGAGTTGCGCCAGCACCGGCGTGAGGATCGCCAGCACGATCGCGACGACCATCATGATCGCCGCAGCGTTTCCGCCGCCACGGTCCGAGCGTCCGTAGCGGCGGCCGCCCGCGCCGGAGTACCACAGCCCGCGCAGGAAAATTTCCGAGATCATTACGATCGAGCCAAGCATCACGCCCGCCATCGTCATGAAAAGGACGTCCCGGTTCAGGACATGCGACATCTCGTGCGCGATCACGCCCTGAAGTTCGTCCCGGTTCAACTTTCCGAGCAGACCCGCCGTTACTGCCACTGCGGCGCGGTTCGGGTCGCGTCCCGCCGCAAACGCGTTCAACGCCATGTCGTTCATGACGAAGATCCGCGGCGTCTTACCGATACCCGAAGCGATCTGCATCTCCTCGACGACGTTGAACAACTGCGGATGATCGCTCTTCGCGATTTCCTGCGCACCGCTCACCGAGAGCAGAATGTTGTCGCCCTGGAAATACGCGACAAGCGACATGACCACCCACACCCCCGCCGCGATCGCCAGCCCCAGCGGTCCCGCGCCCGGCATCGCCGCTTCGCCAATGGCAAAGCCCAGCGACACAAGCAGCACTGCCATCAAACCCACCAGCACAACCGATCTGCGCCGGTTCGATCGTATTTGTTCCCACATGCCAATAATCCTACTCGCGAGGCGTTAGCTATGCAAACGGTTTCGGCAACAGTTGGAGGTGCAGGCAAGAGCAACGTTCTTTCTTTTTGCGAAAAAAGAAAGAACCAAAGAAAAACGGCTATGGGTATTGGATTGCGTTCCACCGAGAGGCGTATCGCTCTCTTGTCAGTCGAAGAGTTGTTTTCGCACCGGCACGTGCAGCAGCGTGCCCACGCACATCATCGTGGTCATGTAGAAGCTGCCGCCGTAGCTCAGGAAGGGGAGCGGGATGCCCGTGACGGGCATGAGGCCGAGCGTGATGGCGACGTTGACGAAAACGTGGAACGCCAAGATAGTCACGCAACCCGCCGCGAGTAGCGCGTTGGTCATCTCGGAAGCCTTGAGCGCGAGTTTGAGGCCGCGCAGCAGGAACGTCAGGTATAAGCCTAGGACCACCAGCGCGCCGATGAATCCATGTTCCTCGGCCAGCAGCGAAAAGATGAAATCCGTGTGATGTTCGGGCAGGTAGTTCAGCATCGTCTGCGTACCCTGTCGGAAGCCCTTGCCCGAGAATCCGCCGCTGCCGATGGTAATCTTGCTCTGCCGGATCTGCCAGCCAGTGCCCTTGGGATCCGCTTCCGGATCGACGAACGACAGGAGACGTTGTCGCTGGTACGGTTCGAGTTTATGATACGCGACAGGGGCCAGGGCCATCCCCGCCAGCACGACCAGGAGCAAGTGCCACCATTTGCAGCCTGCCACCCAGAGCATGACGATAGGGACGGGCGCGAGAGCCAGCGCGGTGCCAAGGCTGGGTTGTTTCAGGATGAGCATTCCGGGCACACCGACGATCGCGAAAGTCAGCAAGAAGAACGGAAGCGAGCGGACACGCTCCTTAATGAGCGACAAATACCACGCCAGCGCGTAGACGACAATCAGTTTCGTCTGTTCGGACGGTTGCAGATGCAGCGGCCCGATGGGCAGCCAGCGTTGTCCGCCCTTGACGGGTTTCGCGAACAGAATGACCGCGACCAGAATGACGACCGCGCCGACATACAGCACCGGCGCGATGGACACCAGGAATCGCGAATCGATGCACATGATAAGCAGGGCCAGCAGGATCCCTGCGAAGAAGAACCCCGCCTGTTTGGCGTAGTACGGCGTGACCGAAGACGCGCCCCGGCTCGCGCTGAACAGTACGGCGAGGCCGATGAAGGCCAGCAACAGCACAAGCCCCGTGAAAATCCAGTCGATCCGTTTAAGGTTCCGGTAGTTGAAAATACCGACATTGATGTCGAGGATATCGAAGTCTTTAATGATTTGCGCCATCGTCCACCACATTTGACGCAACGTTCACGCCGCTATTCTTGGGCCGATTATAGAAGTACTCCATCACCTGCTTGGCCAACGGAGCCGCAGCGGAACTGCCATGAGCACCGTGCTCGACAAGGACGCATATCGCGAGCTTCGGCTCGCGATCGAGCACGCCGCAAACGAACCAAGCATGGTCGCGCAAGTTGTACGGGATCTGCTGCTCGGACGTGTACTCCTGGTACTGTTCGATCGCGACCATCTGCGCCGAACCTGTCTTGCCCAGCACGATCATACCGGGGATCTTCGCGGCCTTCCCCGTGCCCGTCGGCGCCGGCGAATCCTTCTCGACGCACTTGCGCATCCCCTCGCGCACGATTCGCAAGGTCTTCTCGCCGATAAACGATTCCGATAATTTGGGGCCGAGCGCCTTGTTGAGGTACGGACGCACCCGGTGTCCCCCGTTGACAATCGAGGCCATCATCACAGCGCATTGGAGCGGCGTGGCCGCGGCCTCCCCCTGTCCGATCGCGAGGTTGACCGTGTTGCCCGGATACCATTTCCATTCCCAAGGGTTGTCGGGATAGAGCTTCTTGAGTTGCGCTTCCTTCCACGCCTGCGATGGGATAAGCCCCTCGACTTCTCGCGGCAAATCGATGCCCGTCTTTATGCCGAGACCGAGCTTATGCGACCACTTGACGATATTGTCGACTCCGAGACGCAGGCCGATGGTGTAGAAAAAGACGTCGCACGAAAAAGCCAGCGCGTCCACCACGCTCACGGTGCCATGGCCGGAATGGTTCCAGCATTTCCAATGGCGGTCGACGCCGGGAAGTTGAAAGAAGCCGGGACAGGTGACCGAGCTGTGTTCGTCGATGACGCCTTCTTCGAGGGCGGCGGTCGCCAGCATCACCTTGAATACCGAGCCGGGCGCATAGGTCTCGCGGAAACAACGATTGACCATCGGATTCGGCTTGGCCGTGAGCGCCTCGCTACGTTCGCGGTTGCGTCCGTGAATCACGAACACGCCCGGATCGTAGCTGGGTACACTGGCCAGCGCCTGCACCGCCCCCGTGTCCGCATCCAGAACCGCGATGGCCCCCACTTGCCCCTCGAGCAACTGCTCGCAATGCTTTTGGAGATCGATATCCAGCGTGGTGTAAAGGGAGTGTCCCGACGCGGGATCGACACGGAAATCCGGCTCCTCTTTCAGCTTGCGTCCATAGCTGTCGATGATGCGTTCGATGTCCGGTTTACCCGTGGCATCGGTCCGCAGTTGCGGCCGCGTATCCGAGGCATACACATTAACCACCAATTGCCCATCGGTACCATGCATATCCTTCTCATACATCTGTTCGAGGCCGCCGCGCCCCACCAGGTCGCCCAGTTGGTATTGGTCGTTGTCTTCCATTTCGTCCATGCCGATCTCGCCAAGATAACCGAGGATCTGGCCGGCTGTCTTACCCAGCAGATAGCGGCGTTGCGGACGCGCGACCGCGTACAAGCCGGGTAAGGCATACGTGTACTCCTCGACCCGCGTGAGATCGTCCTTGGTGACGTCCTGTTTTACCGTGATCTGCCGGTAGAGTTGTCGTTGGCGACGGCTCTTCTCGATCTTGTCCTTGAGGGATTGCGCGTCGATGCGCAGCAGGCGTTCGAGCCGGTCGCATACCTCACCGACGTTTTCCTGTTTACATTCGGCAGGGATCATAACCAAGTCGCACGATGGACGGTTGTCCGCCAGCACCACCGATGCGTCCGGACCGAAGATGAGTCCACGCGGCGCCTTCAGCCGTTGCGGATGGAGGCGGTTGAACTCCGCCATTTGGCGGTACTCGTTCCAATGGACGATCTGCAAGTCCCACAAGCGCACGGACAGGATAGCAAATGCGATGGTCAGCACGGCCCCGACGACGTAGATCCGCTTGTCGACGCCTTCATAACCACCTTTCTTCGGCCCCAACGCCATCTACGGTGCGCCTCCCTGGAACGCTTCCTCGTCAAAGCGCAACGACCGGGCCAGCACCAGAAATACCACCGGCGTCACGAGCGCCGTGTAAAACGCCCCCGGCAGAACCGTCGCGAAGATCGCGTGCAACGCGCTCATATCCGGCGTCAGCACATATTGAATGCACGTGTACAATGTCCCGTGGACCACCCCCGCGCACAACACCACGCCCACCTTGACCGCAGGATGTTCCGTGATCAGACGATGCGCAAGCCGAGCCACCCAGAACCCAACCAGCACGTGGCACACAATGTGATGCCCCAAAAGGGAATTGCCAGCCACATCCTGATACAGGCCCGCCAGCAGCCCCGTGAACATCGCACGTTCCTCGCCGTGGAACATCGCAAAATACAACACCAGCAGAAGCGTCAAATCCGGCAACACGCCTTGCAGACGGATCACGTCAAGCCACGTCGTCTGAATCAACGCGGACGCGACAACCACCAGTGCCCACAAAATGTTCTTACGCATATTGCCTGCTCGGTTCCGACGCGACTTGACAAGCGCCACGAAGTAGCACGACGTTGGAAACGCCGCGCCACCTCAGCCATCGTACCGCGTGCGCGACTACGGCGCAAACCGTTCCTGTAACGGACGGTCGTCCGGGCCTGGCGTCGGCGCCGGTTCGGACGGCGGCATCCCAGCCAATTCCTCGGCGGAAGGCACCGCCTTCCGCACGACAAAAATCTCGTCCAGACGGTACGGGTTGACCGCCGGCTCCACATCCGCGCTCTTCCACAGCGAACCCGTCTCGTGAACCGCCGCCACACGCCCGATCGGATACCCCGTCGGAAACAGACTCTCGGGACTTGTCACGACCTGGTCGCCCGGCTGAACATCATCTTTCATATCTATATAGTTCATTGTACAATAAGGATTAATGTCGCTGCCGCTGCCATGCACGATGCCCCGGACACGGTTCCGCGCGATCATCGCGCCCACCTTGCACTCCGCGTTGCGCAACGTCACGACATTGGCGCTGAACGGTCCCACGCGCGTGACCATGCCCACAATCCCGTTTTCGGTGATCGCGCACATCGATTCCGCGATGCCGCGCATCGCGCCGCGGTCAATAGTAACGGTTGCGCCCTTAAAACTCTCGATGACTTCCGCGGCTTCGAGCGAGAGCCGCTGCTCCTCCCGCACGAAATCGATCATACGACGCAACCGGCTATTCTCCTGCATGAACTCGTTGCGCTGAACCGTCTGCTGCAACGCCTCGGCCAGTTTGCCCCGCGCCATTTCCGTTTCCGTGCGATACGCGTTGTACGAGAAGACCAACCCCGCGACGTACCCCACAGCGCCTTGAACCGCTTTCATGCTCTTGAGAAATGGATAAGACGTTGCCGAAACCGCGACACGCACGCCGTCACCGATGAACCCGGCCCGTCTACCGCTGGCCATCGACGCCAGCGACAACGCCACCATGACAATCAGCACAATCGCTGGACGGTGTTCGCTTATTCGACGCGAAAGAGCCACAGCCACCCCTGCTCGTACCGGCGCGCATCAGGGTCATACCGACATGCGCGCGCCACGCTACGCATCTTCGTCCTTGAAGCCCTTGAGGGTTTCCAGATACTTACCCGTGCCCAACGCCACCGCCGTCAGCGGATCCTCGGCCACCGCCACGTGCAAGCCCGTCTCCTTGGAAAGCAGTTGATCGATCCCGCGCAGCAGTGCCCCGCCACCCGCCAACACCACGCCTCGATCCACAATATCCGCCGACAATTCCGGCGGAGTCCGCTCAAGCGTCACCCGCACCGCGTCCACGATCGCGCGCACCGGTTCGCGCAACGCTTCGCGGATCTCTTCCGACGTAATCGTCAATATCTTCGGAAGGCCCATGACCTGGTCACGCCCCTTCACCTGAATCTCGATTTCTTCTTTCAACGGAAACGCCGAGCCGATGGCAATCTTAATTTCTTCCGCCGTCCGCTCCCCGATCATCATATTATACGTGCGCTTCAGGTGCTGGATGATCGACTGATCCATCTCGTCGCCCGCCACGCGCACCGATTTCGAAAAAACAATGCCCCCCAGCGCGATCACCGCCACTTCCGTCGTGCCACCGCCAATGTCAACGATCATACACCCCTGCGGCTCCTGCACCGGAAGGCCCGCGCCGATTGCCGCAGCCATCGGTTCCTCGATCAGAAACACTTTCTTCGCGCCCGCCAGCGTCGCGCTCTCCGTTACCGCGCGTTTCTCGACCGCCGTAATGCCCGACGGAATGCCAATCGCCACGCGCGGCCACACCAGCCGACGCCGATTATGAACTTTCGTAATAAAATACCGCAGCATCGCCTCCGTGATCTCGAAGTCCGCGATCACCCCGTCCTTCATCGGACGGATCGCGACAATGTTGCCCGGCGTACGGCCAATCATATTCTTGGCTTCGCTGCCAACGGCCCGCACGCGGCCCGTGTCGCGATTGATTGCCACCACGGACGGCTCACTCAACACGATACCTTGTCCACGAACATATACCAAGGTATTCGCCGTTCCAAGGTCAATCCCCATGTCGCGCGAATACAGGCCTGGCAGGAAACGTAAAAAACGGAACACAGTCAATCCTCATGGCGCGCCGCGAAATCCGCAGCCGCTCATATTCGATAACCCAAGAAATGAAAACAACTTAGAATCCAATGTCGTTCCCACGAACAGCGATTATACCAGAAACGCGCGACTTTTCAAAGGGGCAAGGGTTTGGGGTTTGGGGTTTGGGGTTTGAGGTTTGGGGTTTGGGGCTTATGGTTTGGGGCTTATGGTTTGAGGTTTC
>CAIYET010000308.1 GCA_903925285.1 Candidatus Hydrogenedentota bacterium
AAGACTGCTCGTGTTACCTTTGACCATGACATTGTCTCCTTTTGGTTGATGTCCAACCTATATGGAACACAATGTCCGGGCGGATGTCCAATGGGGACTCCGCCCGTTTTACACCCTACCGGTCAAATGGCCGAATCGTAATTAGGGCATTTGAAAACACGCCGCACGCGGAAGCCTTGCGCGCGGGCATTGCGCGAATTACACGGATTGAAAACGGCGTAACGATCCTTGAACCTAAAAAAGCAGTTCAAACACGGATTGCCTTTTCTAGGTTTATCGGATGTCGAAAACAGCGTTGCGCCTTCGCCAGTATTGCCGAACCCAGAATGGCCGCCTATCAGGCCCATCCTTCCTCGCAACGGCCTCGGTCCATTGAACGAGCAGCCGCCCCCCTTCGTTCCACGCATCCTGCGGATCGGGCGGCTGAGCGATCCATGCGGACTCGACCGCGTCGCGTTCCTGCGCGAACGCCCGCAAGCGCCGTACCGGGTCGCGCATGATGGCGCGGTGCAGTCGTTCATGCCGCCACCACAGCGAATCGTCCAGCGATTCCGACGGTACGGGGCCGGTATCCAACGGTTGCCCGACATCGAGCGGTTTGAACAAGCCCGTACACGGCGCGGCCGTCCCCGTGACCCAATGGCGCGCCCCGGACGGACGCAGTTCGGCTATCCACGATGCCGTGGTCTGCGACCCGGCGGCAAGCCCCCCCGCGTGCATGCACGGCGCGGCCATCCCGCCGTTGAGCAGCGCGTAATGCGGTTCCGCCCGATCCGCGCCATGGTCGCGCAGCAATCCGAACAGGCCGGATACGCACACGCAGTCCGACGCGAGTCGTTCCGTGCGCGCGCGACGGATGCGGCATTGGGTGACCCATGTATAGAAACGGTCCGAATGCTTCTCTGCGAAACCGGGAATCGTCAATCCGTTCGATATGCCGCGAACCTGCCGTACCGGTTCGATAGCCCACGCGCGCCCCGCCGTTTCGAGTACGAACGCACCTTGCGGGTCAGCGGCGAGAAAGCTGTTGTGATAGGTGAACGCGCGATTCTCGTAGCCGCAGCCGCCCCCTTGGCCAAACGCCTCGATCAGCGCGACAATCGTTTCGCAGGCCTGCCGCGCGGTGGTCGAACGCTCGAGCGAAAGCCGCACGAGGTCCATGCCCGTCAACCCGATCTGCGCGTACGGCTGCTTCGTAAAGACCGCCTCGTTCCCCACGACGACGCCGTGCTCGTTCGCTCCCATCTCCGCGCCCCACATCCAACACGGACGGCTGATCGTGACGGCGTACGTTTCGGCCACCTGCGGAATCTCGATCCACGTACAGGCAAGCCGTTCACCGCGCCCATGCGAGCGGCGCGGATGCCACTCGATGACCTGGGCCTCATTCGGATCGCGATCCGAATTCTTCGCGAACCAAACGACTCCGTCTCGAATAACAACTACCGTGTCACACATAGATCAACCCAGGAATTCAGAATACAGGAGTTAGGAGTTAGGAGTTAGGAGTTAAAATGGTACTGTCGCATCCGTTCATTCTAACTCCTAACTCCTAACAAGCCCCAGAGCCAATTCCAGTTTCGCTTGCATCAGCGACGCACGCGTTTCGCAGTCCTTGTAGATTCCGAGGGTCGTTTGGGCGAGGGAGACCGCGTCGGTACCCTCGAGGTTGTCGCGTTCGTAACGCGCGATCAGCGTCAGCGGCTTGCACGCGCCGTGCAACTCGCTGTACACGCGCATCTCTTCGTCGAGGCGCGTCAATTCGCCGACAATTTGCTGCGCACGTTTTACGCCGCGCGTCTGCCGCAGGCACACGAGCAGTTCCCCGGTCAATTCGATACCACGGCGGGCCAGCTTGGCAAGCCCGTCGAAGAAGGACACGAGTTGTGGTCCGCATTCTTCGAGAAACACCGGTTCAGGCGCGGCGTAGCACGAAATGAGGCTCGATGCCGGAGGCACGAGGCTTCCGCTCAAATGTTCGATCCACATCGCGCGGTAAGCGATGCGCACGAGGTCACGTTCCGTCAAGGGACGCCGCAGGACCGGATACCACGCCAGGCAGCCATCGGGCGCGAATCGAGTAGTATACAGGTCCACCTGGGCCATATCGGGCGTCTCGTCCAACTGCCCAATCGGCCCGTCCGGTTTCGCGGCCAACAGATATTCGACTGCCTGCATGGCCTGATCGGGACGTATCAGAGTCCGTTCGTCCAGACCGCCCGGGACGTTATCTGCGCGCCCGATATGCGCGCGACGCCACTCGATCGCGCAATGGCCCGCGCCATAAGGCCCCGTCTCGCGGAAGTGAACGAATCCGACGCTGACGAGCAACACTTTGCAGTCGACCGCCGCCGCGATGTGCATCGTCCCCGTATCGTTCGTCACGAGCAGGCGCGAGCGTTTCAGCAGCGCGGCCAATTGCGGTATCGAGGTTTCGCCGTACAGGTGCATCGCGATGCCCGGTGCGTGCTGCTCGAAGACTTGGCCCAGCGACGCCTCTTCGCGAACGCCAACCAACACAATCCGCGCGCAATATTTTTCGACCAGAAGACGCGCCAATCCGGCAAACTGAGTCTGCGCCCAGCGTTTGTTGTCCTCGCTCGCGCCCAGTTGCATACACACGATGAAATCGGACGGGGCGATTCCATTCTTGTGTAACAGCTCATCCACGAAAGCCGCGTCTTCCTCGTTGGTTTCGAGTACCAGATGACGTTGCGGTTCGGATTCGTCTGCGAAACGTTGCGAGATGTCGCACAGATTCAAGTCGTTGTATTCGCGGTGAAACACGCTCGTGTAGAAGTAAGCGATCCAGCGTCCCCGAAGAACGTACTGCCAGTCGTCGGACAGATGCGCCCCGACGACGCTCGGAATCCCCGCGAGTTTGAGGAGCATCGCCGACGCGATGCTGTGCGTGCAGTTGTACGCCACGTCGTAATGCGCGTCGCGCAACCGCGCGATCTGCGTTTCGGCGGTGCGGTACGCGCGAAGGAAACGATCCGAATCCTCCGAACGCATATCGAGGTACATCTCGTCTTCTTCATGAACCAAAACCTCGCTGACGTCCGGGTTGCGCCCCGCGATGGCCTTGCCCATGTTCCGTACCATCAACGCGATATACGCGTCAGGATGCTTACGCCGAAGCGCACGAACCAGCGGCGTCGTCTGCAAGACGTCGCCCATCCGCGTCGTTTGCATCACGAGGATACGCATGAACACACCTCTCGGCCTCGCGTCAACGTACAGGGCGCACAAAAGCACTGAGAATACGTCTTCTTCACTGGTTGGAGATACTCCGGGTACCGTGACAATTCGTCTTCGGAAACTGTGTACACCCGAGAAAGAGCGAACCATTCCGATCTGTGCGTACCGTCATGGGACTGCCGCACTTGGGACACAAAGGATCGGCATTCAGGGGCGCGCTTGATAAGTCCGGTACGTTGCTTCCCTCCTCGATTGCATCTACAGTGCGGGCTGCATGAATCATCTTAACGAGTTCGTGGCCATTGATGAGTTGGAGAGGGTTTTGTGCGGCGAAAGCTAGGGCCTCGCCCGTGAATTCGCCACTCGTCAAGAGCATCCCGCGAGTCGCTTTCTCGTGCATCACAACGCCAAGCAGTTCCCGAAGCGGTCGTACGCCCACCTTGTATGAGCGCCAGTGCTTGCACTGAACGAGAACCACTTGGCCTTCGCTCCGCAACACCAGATCCACGCCGCCATCGGGAGCAGCCCCACCGCGAGTCTCCACGGAGAATCCGCGTTGCCGAAAATACTCCCCTGCCAGCGTTTCGAACTCGCGCCAGCCTAACCTGCGAAGACTTTCCATGTCACGGATCTCATCAACCAGATGACGGCGGTCAAATTTCTTCTTCAACGCGACCAGCCACAGGAGAAGGAGCATCGCGGCCACAACCGGCGCAATCGTTCCACACATCTGATCGTAGATCTTGGCAAACGCCTCATTACGGGCAACCAGCGTCTCCGGCGAGTAGTGAATGAATCTGGGCACAGCAAAAAGAATCGAGGCCGGAATGAGATAGCGAATCACACCATAGGCTCCAGCGACGAAGACAAGTCCACTCCACCAGGAGAGCGATATGAAGTGCTCCTCAAGCATGTCGAGAAACGAGGCCCCTCGCTTCTGGCGTCCCATTACTCCCCCTCCTTCAGCGCGAGTAACGTTTCCGTGAAATCGCGGACTTCACGGAGGTACACGAGTATCTTCTCGGGTGAGACCAACCCTTGGATGGAACTCTGCAACTGAGCATTCATCTCCGGCTGGGTGAATAGCGTTTCCGGTGGCAGCGCGGCCAGGTAGCGACCGAGATCCGTGTCGCAGCCGACCTGCCCGGCCATTTCCGCGACGGTCTTCTGGACGCGTACGCCTTTGCGCAGGATCCGCGAGCCGTATTTCTCGATGATGACATCGAGCATTTGTTGCGCGCGATGCTTGTAGGTGTGTTCGGCCAGAACGCGCTCGCGTGCGCGTTCCGCGAAAACGGCGCGTTCTTCCGGACGCTCGCGAAAGTAATCGATCTTCGCGCGCAACTCGGCAAGATCGCGGTAAACCGGCAACTCGGTGTCGAAATCGAAGAGCGTTTCAAGCCCCTTGCATGGATCGCAGAGTTGGAATCCGCCGCAGGCGGCAATCTCGAACACGCGCGGGTTGATCGCGTCGCACTCGGGGTCGACGCCGTCGTGAACCGTACTCGAATGCAGGTTCAGGTTGATCTTCGACCCCGCGACGATCTTCGCGAAACGTTCAGGCGTGAACCGCGTTTCGGGGGCGCATACGAGCGACGCGAGTTCGCGCGCGGACCAGCCGACGCCCCAAATCTTGAACCGGTAATCGGTCAGCCCTTTGAACATTTCGAGACGGTTGGGATAGCCTGCACCTGCGAACGAGAGATCGCATTCGTATTCGCGCCGCTCGGCAGCATCAAGTTCGACGGGCCGGTGGATTTCGGGATCGCAGCCGGTCTGAACGAACGCGCTGCACGGGCAGCCGACCTGCGCCAGTTGCTCCTCGAATTCGCCGGGCTGGATGTGGAAGAAGACATCGTAGTACGGCGCGATGTCGCGCCAATATGGCAGATGACGCCAGTTTTCGACGTACCAAAATGCCGTCACAACACCGTCGCGCGCGAGCCGGAGCGGGAACATTTTGTCGACCGGCGCCTGGGCCATGACGATACAAACGTCGGGCGCGAATTCGGACACGCGCGCGTAACTCCATTCGCACAGATAATGCACGAGCATGTCGCCGAGGCGGTGCGCGTTCTGCTTCGAGCGAATGCCTTTGGTAGCGTCCTCGTACATCGGCCATGCCTGGCTGTTGTCTACGCACAGCGTGCTGTGGCCCAGCGCGCGAAATCCGCGTTCGAGGTATTCCGTGATGGGGAGCGATCCCCCGTACATTGGCCCGACGACCGCGATGCGCAAACGCTTCGTACCAAGCGCAACCCGAAACACGTGCTGCGTCATGGCGTCGGTCGCCTCCGGATACAGGTGCGCGGTCGGCGGATGGACCAGCAGTTGCGGAACGCGACCGGCGAAGGCGCGAAAGCCCGGCGACTCCGCGACGGCGTCCGGCTCGCCCACGGCCAGGAGAACGTCTCTATCGCGCAAAAGTCCTTCGGCGGCCAACCGCGCAATAGCCGGTTCGAATTCAACGACAGCGACTTCGACACCTCTATCAAGCAATTCTACGATGTGGTAACCCAGGCCCGCGCCGATCGCGAGCACGGGACGTTTCGGATCCAGGTTGGCGGAATCGATCAGGCGGGTGGCCTCTTCGCGCGGCTGATAGCGACTGTGCAGGTAGACGCTGCCTACCTTAAGCGTAGCGCCGCCGCCGCGACCGGGATCCTGCACGATGTTGGCGGGCAGAGGAACCGCCGCCAACGCGTCCAACCATTCGCGTATCGGTTTCATAGCCGCCTATTCTTCCACGATTTGCCGCTCGATTTGCGCCAGCAGATCCGCAACCGCCGTATGGTTCGGCGCGAACATAAGGAGCGTATCGAGGCGCGCGCGCGCGTCCTGCAATCGTCCGCGTTTCATGAGGAACCCGGCGCCGTGATAGACAAGATCCGTGTTGCCGGGCGAGAAATCCATGTAGCGCACGACGATGCCTTCAATGGCATCGAGCCGACCCAATTGGTCCGCCGCTACGATCAGGTGAGGGACAAGCACCGGATGGTCGAAGCTCGCCTCGACTGCGGACAAGAGCGCCGGAAACGCCTCGTCGATTCGGCCTTCGGTCAGATGCACGAGTCCCAAGGCGCCCATGGCGCGGTCGAAACCTGAATTCGCAGCGACGGCGCGTTCGAGCAGCGCCCGCGCTTCGCCTGCACGGTTCATCGCGACGAGGAGGATGCCGAGTTCGCCTTCGACGGCCGGATCCGTCCGCGCCTGCAACGCCTCGCGGTAGAACGTCTCGGACTCCTTGAGCCGCCCCAGCCGCGCCATGGCCGCTGCAATAATCCGGCGCTGTTCGCACCTATCCACGCCGAGCGCCTGATCGGCCAAGAACGCCGCCGCCTCGAACTGTTGGATATTCAGCGCCTCGCGTGCCTTCGCCAAGCGATCCGCGCCGGGTTTTCCGGCAATAACCAAGTACTGGTACGTTCGTAGGTCTTGCAGGTCCGCGTCGTCTTTTGGGGACAGGACCGCACGGCCCAACTGGACCGAACCGTCGGGACGACGCGGCAGGGCTTCGGGCGCCGCCATGCTCAACGGCTGTAAGCGAAGCACTTCAAGCCCGGCGTCCTCGACCATCTTGCGCATCGAACGCGCCGTGAAAAAACACAAATGCGTCCGGTCGAGAATCCCCGCTTCGGCATACTCCCAGCCGCCTTCCGCGAGCATCGCGACGACTTGGTAGAAGCGCACGTTGGGAATGCTCATGATCATAACGCCGTCGTCCGCCAGCACGCGCGCGGCTTTGTGCAGGACCGCCCCCGGATCGCGCAGGTGTTCGAGCACGTCCGCGAACGTAATACAATCGAAGTAGCGGTCGGCGATGGGAAGGTCCGCCGCTTCGATATCGACGCTGAACACGCGGTCGAGCACGTTGCGCGCCATGGCCGCAGCCCGCTCGACCACTTCGATCCCACAGACTTCAGCCATGCCGCGTTCCTGCTTGATTGCGCGCCCGAAATCGCCGCAGCCACAGCCCACGTCGAGAAGCCGCTGCACGCCCTGCGGCACGAACTGCGCGACTTCCGGCCGCGTATTGGCGTAGTAACCGCCGGACCGGAAACGCGACTCGCCGCTATACCCGCCGTGTCCTGTGTCGGCCGCGACGGCATCGACGACGGCCTGCATCCGCAGGTCGTAGGTATGCTGCGCCCGCACGAGCGCCGTGCCCGCCGCCGCGATGCGTTCGCGTGCGTCCGCGTCCTTCAAATAGCGTTCGATCAGGCCGGGGGCGTCTTCGTCGCGGTGATAAACGACGAGGTGTTTGCCCTCTTCGAACAGGTCTTCCAGCCCGTCGGCCTCGTCCGTGACGAGCAGAGCGCCCGACGCCATGCCTTCGAAGACGCGCATGTTGACGTCGCGGTTGACGCACGCATTCACGACGATCTTGGCCTGCGCGTAGATCTCCGCCATCTCGTGCGGCCAGAACTTCCCGATACGGCTGTTGGGAAAGCGTTCCTGGATCGCGCGCAACAACTGCGAACGCCGACTGGTCGCATCGCCATCGATACCGCCGACATACGCAACGTCGTAGATTCGTTCGCGCATGCCGACGGCGTGCAGTTCCGGCGAACTCGCCAACGGCAGCCATGCGACGTTCGGCACGCCTTTCTGGCGAAACAAATCGACCTGGCCTTTCTGCGCGAGGAAGGTGTAATCGAAATGACGGGCAATATGGCGGGCGATTTCGATGCGAAGATCGGGATCGAGGTGCGTATCGATTAGATAGCACGCCTTGGGGCACTCGAAACGTCCGAGATTGGCCGGAACCTTCCTGTCGCTGGAATCGATCCACAAATACAAGTCAGGTATGAAACCTTTCGGCAATCGTTCGAGGATCGACTCGCAGGTGCCATCGAGCACCACATCGATATCCTGCGCGGAGTAGGGCGGTGGCGTAGTCGTAAAGCCCCATTGACGCAGCAGGGCCTCCGGACAACGAACGCCCGCCGTAACCACGCGGTGCTTCTTGCGCGCGGCGGCCTCGAAGTAGCGGCCCGTTGTGAACGGCGACGTAGCGTACTGCATCAGGATTCGGCGTGGACGGCGCGCCGTACGCGGGGTTTGGCGCGTGCTTTTTTCGGCGGCCTCCTCGATGGCCGCGCGCCACTTCTCGACGAACGCGGAAATCGGAAACGTCCGCGCAACCGTCTCGCGCCCGCGCGCCCCAAGCGTTCGCGCAAGGCCCGCGTCATCGAGCAACGCGCCCAGATGTTCGCGCAACGTATCGGCGGAATCGCCGACGAGACCATCCACGCCGTGCGTGAGCGGCGAGGTACTGTTTGCCAGCGCGACGACCGGCGTGCCACAGGCCATTGCCTCGAGCATCGCGAGGTTGTAACCGTCCTCATACTCCTGCCGCGTCACGTGCAACAGACAACGACACGAACGGTACAGCCCGAGCAAGTCGTCGAACGACTCCGACGGGCGCGCATCCGGCATATTGGCATCGAGTCCGACGACGCGATTGCGAATCCCCGCGCACGCCGCCTCTTGCAGGTCCACATCGAACATGAGATTGCGCTCGCGCATCATGTTGCCGACCCGCAGAACCTCCGGCACATCGCCCACATATCCGCCGTAATCCTCGATGTCGATGCCCGGCAAAATTACGCGGCCCGGGACGCCGTAGTCGGCGCGCTTCGACTCCGATATGAACACGAACTCGAACGTCTGCTTCAGTCGCGCCAACAGCCGTTCGATCGCTTCACCGACATCGCCCACTTCGACCGTCGCGATTTCGCGCAAGAAGGTCTTTCGATTGTGGCACACGAGCAGTTTCGGCACGCGGCTCGTGAGAAAATCCAGCGCATTGTTCTCGTTGTGTACGATAACCACATCGAAGCGCTCGGCGGCGAGGTCCGCCCGCCATTGCGCTTCGGGGATGAAATCGATGTTCGCGGGCACGGGCCGGAAATGCGTCTGCCAAGCACGCGCCAACGGCCCCGTTTCGTATAGTCCCACCGACAGCCGGTACCCTGTCTTGGCCATCAGGCACAGGTACGGCTCATGAAAATTGAATGTCAGGATGCGCGGTTCGGACATAGCCAATCACTAGAAGTTAGAAGTTAGGAGTTAGAATGACTCCTAACTTCTAACTTCTAACTCCTAACTCCTAACTCCTAATTCATAATTCCGGGCCTTCTCGCGTAGGAGCGCCACGATCTCGGCTTCGGCCTCCGCGCGCGGCGCAAGTTCGTATTCGAGCAAGTCGCCCAGCAGTACGCAATCGCGCACCTCCAACGCACCGGCGGCTTCCGCGACAAATGCGTTCAATTCCTCGTGCGCCTTGAGCATCGGCACGTCGGCCAAGACCAAGGAATCCGCTTCGATGCCCAACGCGTTCAAAACCTGCAACTCGCGTTCCTTGATGACGCGCCAGATCTCGGCCAATTGCTGAAACGGTTCATAGCCCGATTCGGGGCTATCGCCCTGAAAGACTTCCGCGAGCCGGTGACACGCTTGCGGCAGATCGGGCAGCACTTTTTCCAATTCTTCCAAACACTCCGCAACTAGGGCGGATATCGGCGCCGACGTGACCGCCAGCGCGCCTACGACGTCCAGCGTCTTGCCGGATAGTTCCGCAGCCATTTCTTCCGGCTGTAAAGCGCGGCCATCCGCCTCGACGGACACCATCGCACGCCCCCGGGCGCGCAGGCTTTCGTCAATCAACGACAGCGCGTCAATCACATCTTCCGGTTCCCGCGCCCACGTCCACCCCGTAACGCCATCGACCTTCACATCCATGTGCCGTGTCCTTTCTCATGAATTAGAAATTAGGAATTAGGAATTAGGAATGGCCGGATGCATTCGACATTCATAATTCATAATTCAGTAAGACTTTAGCCGTTTGGCGTGGTATTTG
>CAIYET010000309.1 GCA_903925285.1 Candidatus Hydrogenedentota bacterium
GCGGAGGCCTTGCGCGCGGCGCGGTGAATGCTTTCGCGCTTCGAATGATACCGTAACCTGTTGCCATTCTGAATTCTGACTCCTGTATTCTGAATTCCTACTGCCTTTTTTAGGGTTATCGCAAATCACTCTTGCGCTGTGAGCGCATTGGATTCCGATTCCTGGTTGCCCGGGGGCTGTTTCCACGGCAAGGATATAACGAAGCGGGTATGGGCGCAGGTGGTGTCGAGGAACAGATCGCCGTGGTGGCTCTCGATGATGGTTTTCGATATGCTTAGTCCAAGCCCGACACCCATGTGGGCGGCTTTTGTCGTAAAGAACGGAACAAGAATCTTGTCTCTGATCTTCTCGGGCACTCCGCTGCCGCTGTCTGTAATTGAAAGCTGCATGGCTTGTGGCGTGTTGCGAATCTCGATGGAAATCCATTTATCGGGCATTTCCCGAACGGCATCGTGGGCGTTGTTGAGCAGGTTGAGCAGCACCTGTGCCAATTGCGTGGTGCGGCACTCCAGGCGGATTGTTTCATCCACCGGAGTAGTGGTCAACATGATGCCGTGCGCACCGAACCGGGCCTGGCACAACTCAAGCGTCTCCGTTACGATCTGGTTTATGCCGCATTCAACGAAGGGGTCCTCATCGCCGTCGCGCGAAAGCGTGCGCAAACCCCGTACGATGCGTTGAATCCGGCTGACGTGGCGGCCAATGGTTTCGTTGATCTTCTCCATTTGCCCGGGGTGTTGGGGTGAGTTGTGAATGAGCTTCGCCAGTTGTTCCGAACCCATGGAAATGACTGCGAGTGGGTTGTTGATTTCATGGGCAATGCCACCGGCCATTACGCCCAGCGCGGACATCCGCGCCGCTTGCACCATCTTGACCTGTTGATCGGCAATTATCCGGGCAGCCTGATGCCGTTCCGTGATATCACGGAGGATGCCGACTGCATGCCATGCGTTACGGATGAAAATCGAAGACAAGGAGAGTTCGATTTCAATTTGTTCGCCATCTTTTCGGAGGGCTGTCATTTCCAGCGTTTTGCCCACGGCAAACCCCTTGCCTGTCTCCCGCCATGCCTGGACGTTGTTGGCGTATTGTTCTCGGAACATGGGATTCGCCAGAACGTCATGGAGTCCTTTCCCGATTATTTCCTGGGCCGAATAACCCAGAATGCGCTGGGCCGCAGGGTTCCAATAACAGACGCAGCCTTCGTTGTCCATCATAATCAGGGCGTCCAACGCGGCTGAACTCATTGCGCGCAGCGTTTCCTCGCTTTCGCGGAAGGAAGCCTCTGTGTTCCGGCGGACCTCCACCTCGCGTTTGAGTGAAACATGCTCGATCTCGAACTGCCGCCGCGTCACAATCAAGTCAAATATGACGTAGAAGAATGTGGCGCCCAGCAGAAGCAGGCCCATGGCATTGGTCGCATTGTCGACGGCGTGCGAAATGTTTGTCCAGTTGGGCATCACGTTGTCGTTCAGGATGCCGAGGATGCGTATCGCCCGCAAGCCTTGAGAAATCCCGATAAGGGTTCCCGCCACCCCAACCATCCCCAGCCACTTGCGTTTCCACCGTATCTGAGCGAAGAGATAAATGATAGACACCGAGGCTGTAAGAAAGCAGAAGCAATCCGCGCAGACGATATACCAGTCGTCTCCTTTGCCCTGCAGGTTCCTCAGGAAGTTAGGAATGACAATGAGAAAGACTACCAGCCAAAAGGGCAACAAGAGCAGACGCATGCGCCGTTCTGAAGTATCCCGTCCTAGCACGGCTTCTTCCTTAGTCACAATCCCACAAAATCACAGAAACTCGATTCGAGGAATTGTATCACAGGTTCTTAGCGCCGTCCACGTTCAAAACCGATATGCCCATGGCAAACGCATCTTATTGTTCTGAAGACCAGGCTTCCCTGATTGCCAACCTCTCCGACGTTTCTTCGTGTTCGTGCTCGTCATCGTAATCGAAGAAATTGGGTAGGACTATGCGATTCGCATGTCTCAGGCCCATGTCTCTGGCCCCAGGAACCTCAACGATATGACTCACTCGATTACGATGACGAGCACGAACACGAGAAGCGCATGAAATCGGACAAGCCGCCCGATTGACATCGCTGCGGTTGGCGCATAAGATCACGGCTGTGTTGGAAGCACCTTACGGCAAGTTGGCGAGGGTATGGTTGTGGAAGAAGCAAACGCGCCATTATTGTGGCCGGTTATTCTGTATTTTGCGGCAGTATTGGCCGTGGCGGGAGGCATGTTGGGCATTTCCTTCGTGCTTGGCCAGCGCCACTCGGAGCGTGGTACGGGCCTTCCGTACGAATGTGGCATCGACGCCACCGGTTCGGCGCGCGTATGCGTTGCATCCGACTTCTTCCGCATCGCCATTTTCTTCGTCGTGTTCGACCTGGAATCGGTGTTCATCTTCGCATGGGCCACATCGGTTCGTGCGCTCGGATGGACCGGATACATCGAAATCCTCGTCTTTACAGCCGTCCTTCTGGCCGCGCTGGTCTATCTCTGGCGGGAAAAGGTATTCGAGATGGGAGTAAGGACGAAGGATGAAGGATGAAAAGGGTCGTCAGAAGTCAGAAGTCAGAATGATGAAGGATAAAGAATTGATGGGTCGAGGAATGACGACGCCGTCCGCTCCAGGTCTTCATCCTTCATCCTTCATCCTTCATCCTTCCAACGTTGTCTTCGCGCGATTGCAGGACATGGTTGCATGGGGTCGGAAGAACTCGTTGTGGCCCTTCGGATTCGGTCTGTCCTGCTGTTTCGTCGAGATGGCGACCAGCCTGACCAGTCGATTCGACATTGCTCGGTTTGGCGCCGAAGTCATACGCAACACGCCGCGCGAGGCCGACGTGATGGTCGTCGCGGGCACGGTATTCATC
Source organism: Candidatus Hydrogenedentota bacterium (assembly GCA_903925285.1). Taxonomy (GTDB): domain Bacteria; phylum Hydrogenedentota; class Hydrogenedentia; order Hydrogenedentales; family SLHB01; genus DSVR01. The sequence goes on from CAIYET010000309.1 coordinate 2,888, forward strand.
AAGATGGCGCCGATCATCAAGCGGCTCTACGAGCAAATGATGGAGCCGCGTTGGGTCATCTCGATGGGTTCGTGCGCCAACTCGGGCGGCATGTTCGATATCTACAGCGTCGTCCAGGGCGTCGACAAGTTGCTGCCTGTGGACGTGTACGTGCCGGGCTGCCCGCCGCGTCCCGAAGCCTTCATGCAGGGACTGTTGCTCCTGCAAGAGGCGGTCGGACGCGAAAAGCGGCCGTTGAGTTGGGTCGTCGGACCGCAAGAAGTCGTTCGCGGCGAACGCCCCTGCCAGCGCGATATACGCAGCGATGAACGACGTCAGGCAACAGTACTGCGGTCCATGGATGAAATATGAATTAGGCTTCAGGAAGTGCGAAGTAGCCTGAAGCCTGAAGCCTGAAGCCTGAAGCCTGGAGCCTGATTTGGCGATTATTGCGGAACTGAGAGAACAATTCGGCGCGGCCGTTGGCGTGGAACAGTCCACGTGCGACGGTATGCCCACCGTGTGGGTGGCCGCCGACCGTATCGCCGAAATCATGGGGCGCCTCAAGCCCACGTATCC
>CAIYET010000310.1 GCA_903925285.1 Candidatus Hydrogenedentota bacterium
AAGCCTAAAGCCTAAAGCCTAAAGCCTTCTCCTAACTCCTAACTCCTAATTCCGTTTGCAGCACGGCGGCCGTCAATCCGACGGATACGACCGTGCCGGGATTCATGATCAACGGCCAGCACGGGATCACCACGCTGCCTTGATACACGCGCTCCTGGCCATTTTCCGACTGGCTGACCGTTTCGACCGCGAAACGATATACGCGCGCGGGCCGATCGAAGCGCAATGCGCATTCGAGATGCTGCCAGTCGTCGCGCAACGCGATGTGCGACAAGCCGTCGTCGCAACCCATCTCGCCGAGCTTCGTGTAATGCATATCGCGGTCGTCGGACCGGTAGTATCGGTCGAACGCCGACCCGCTTAGCAGGTTCACGGCCCACTCGATGCCGAACAACGCCGACAATACCCCGTTGCCCGTCTGTACGAGATCATACCGGATCTCGAATTCGGATGCACGCGGACGCAACGAGACGGTTTTGCGAATGGACACCGGGTACTCGAGGCCCGCGCGCACAACGCCTTGACGCACCATGGTCACGGTGTCTTTCGAGGTTTCGAGCCGGTACTCGCCCGTGGCGAAATCGCCCAGTTCGTCGTACGCGCCCATCCATAACGCCCGCGCTTCGATTGGGTCGGGCAGGAAATGGTCGCGCATCGACACGCGCCGGTACGCATCATAGACCAGATACTCGTCGAGGCCGGCCTCTTTGGCGCGGACAATTTCGTGAATGCTGTGTCCGCCCTGGCCGTCTTCGCCAACCTGCACCCGGCCCGAACGCAGCAGATCGTGATACTCCTCTTCGCGGCGACTGAGCGTGTTGCCGAAGTTGAATGGCTTGGGCTTGTAGTCCCACTCGAACAAGGTGCCGCCGTCGCGCGCGCTGAAGGCGAGCATGAGCCGACTGTTCTCGAGGACGGCCTCGGCATGACCGTCCGCATCGAAATCCACCGACTCGCAGGCGACCCAGTTCTCGTTCTTGTGCGCGACGCGGTCGAGCACGCTGTCCGCCTCGATCAGCTTCTCGTAGAGCGCCGTCCGCAGATGGTTCAGGTACAGGCCGCCGAATACGCCGTGCCAGTAAGCGCAATTGCATTGTCCCTGATGCAACAAGCGGCGCGCTTGTTCGAGGCGCGGATCCTTCTTGCGGCGCGATAAGGTTTCGAGACGTTCGCTCACTCGCAGCATGCGTTTGTGGATGTTGTTCGCTTCGGGATACTTGACCAGGAAGTTGCGCCAGAAACTGCCGCGCAGAAACAGCTTGTACTCCGCCGCGCGCCCTTCATCCGATTCCACTTCCTTGAGGATGCGTTTCAGACGCTTGTGCATCGGCGTCGGCAAGGCCCATTCCATCATTTCCTTGTACGACGCCGTGGGCAGGTATACGCGCCCAATCGCCGGGACCTGCGCCATGTGCTGCGAGTACGTCACGGAATGAAGCCATTCCTTGTTCAACGAAAGCGCCTCGAAAAACTCATCGAGCCAGCCTTCCTCATAGACACTGCGATGCGTCTGCGGCCACACCCCGAACTTCTCGCCGTCATCGTGGAGGACCGCGCACCGAAGGCCGTCCTCCGTGGCATGCTCCTCGAGAAACGCGATCGACTCCTTGACCTGATGGAACGGGACAAGATAGCGCAACCGTTCGAGAATCGGAAAGACATTGAGAGCACGGCCCTCGTCCTCCGTCACGTAATAGCCAAACATCTCATCCGGCGTCAGGCCGCTGCACAACAGATGCGAATCATCCACCGCCGTATACCCCATACCCGCCGCCACCAGCGTACGCGGCAGGTGCGGCTCCCACACACGCTCCGCCAGCCACATACCCTTCGGGGCAGCGCCGAAATGCTCGACGCAAAACGCATTCATCCGCTCGATTTGCGCCAGCGCGTCCCGCTCCGGAATCGCGCACAACATCGGCTCATAATACCCACCCCCCATGATCTCCAGTTGCCCGGACGCCACGCCCGCCGCCAACCGCTTGATGAAGTCCGGGCGATGCTCGATAAACCAGTCGTACAACGGCCCCGTGAAATGCTGCGTCACACGCACCGCTGGGTACCGTTCCAGCACGTCCATGAACGGACGGTACGCCTTCTCATAGGCCATCTCGAACACATCGTCGAAATTGCCCACCGGCTGGTGCGAGTGGCACCCGAATATCAGGTTGATCTGTCTCATAAGGTACTCCTATTTGGAGTGCGGCGGCTGCGACGCCGCTTTGGCTCCGTCTTCGCACCGGCGTATCATCCATCCAAAGCGGCGTCGCAGCCGCCTCACTCCAAAGTTCTCATGAAGTCAACATACAGGGGTACGATAGCATTCCGCAAATCGCGGTTGCTTTCGAGTCTGTGATATCATGGCTGTGAAGTGATGAGTGGAAAGGCGTGTTTTCGACAGATTGAAGCGGAAGGGGCCAATATGGGCAAGCTTAAGAGTCTTCACATAGAGAACTTCACCGTCTTCGATAAACTAGATATCGAATTCTGCGACGGCGTCAATGTAATCATCGGCGCGAATAGCACCGGAAAATCGCACTTGCTCAAGGTTCTCTATGCCGTAATTCAAGCTATTCCTGCCCAAAGGAATACTAAGGCGACTAGCCTGAACATGCACATGTTAATTGCGTGGCTTCACGGTGTCTTTAGGCCGGAAGAGTATGTCACTCAGCTCCTCCGTTCGAAAGAGCACGGCAAGTCGGCCGTGTTTCATGTGACGTCGGAAAATGGTCATCACTATGCTGAGTTGTTCATGCCCTTTCACATTACCTCATCAGCTCCTCCAGCGGGGAAAGGCTTGTTCATTCCCCCCAATGAAGTCTTGGCAATCTATCCGGGTTTCGTCGCTTCCTACGAGAAGAGAGAGCTCGGCTTTGACCAGACGTACTACGACATCTGCAAGGCGCTGGCTGCCGCTCCATTGAGACAAAAGGATCCTGCCTTGTCTAGTTCGATTCTGGAGTTCGAGGACATATTGCAGGGGAAGGTTGTCTTGAAGGGCGACCACTTCTACGTGCAGCGAAAAGGACTCGATAAGCCGCTTGAAGCCCATCTGCTCGCCGAAGGGCATCGGAAGATTGCCGCTCTCGTTCATCTGATCAATAACGGTTCCATCGACACAGAGACGGTACTGTTTTGGGACGAACCGGAGGCAAACCTCAATCCAAAACTGATCAAGCATGTCGCGCTGTTCTTACGCAGATTGGCAGAAGCCGGCATTCAGGTCTTCATCGCGACGCACGACTACTTGTTGACCGGGGAACTTTCCATGGCAGCCGAGTACGAAACAGAACCCAAGGTTCCAATTCGCTTCATCGCCATGAGCCGCGAGGGAGAAGAGCCTGTTAAGGTCCAGTCCGGGGACACCTTGGCCGATCTGCCGGACAATCCGATCTTGAATGAATTCGCCGCGCACTACGAAAGGGAACAGCAAGCGGCCATCCAGTTGATGAAGAATGGAGCCACGAAATGACCGTCATCCAAGAAGGAGACTTGGAATTCGCTTTCGGCTCCTCATGGCGCGTTCTCAAGTACGATGCGAACGGTTCTTACTACAAGACAGCACTTGAGAACCAGGTCAAGCCAACAAAGGCGGTCGACTTCCTCTGTCTGCGTGAGGGCGCTCCTTTACTGATGTTGGAGGTGAAGGATTTCAGCCTTGGCGTTCCCAAGCAAGAGGAGTTCGATAAGGTTCCTATGATTGTGGCAATCAAGGCGCGAGATACTCTTGCGGGAATCATTGGCGGTTCGCATAACGCCACCGACAGTTCGGAAAAGAACGCGTTTCGCACTTTTCGCGACAGACTCTCATCGTCTCCGCAAGTGGTGTTTCTCTTTGAGGACTTGGCAACGCCCAACAGGCGTCCACCTCAGACGACAGCACACAAGCAGGACATCCTGTGGAAGCAACTGAAGAGCCATCTCAAATGGTTAACCTGCAACGTATGGGTAGTTGGATTAAGCGACTACCATTTGGTGTTCAATGACCTAACGATTCGGAGAGTCTAAGAACAAGGATAGGATGCTTTTACGAATTGGACGCTTGAACATCACCTCACTTTACGAAATACTGGGGAGAGGCAGACGAAAGGATTTCTGCAGGGGATGTGAGATTGGATGCCCTTTGGCCTTCAACCTCAATTGTTGTCTGACATGAGCGTGATGAGGCGTTTGTTGAATTCGGCTGCTGGGTGTACGCCGAGTTCTTTTAGGCGGTGGTTGAGTGCGGCGACTTCGATGATGATGGCGATATTGCGTCCGGGGCGTACGGGGATGAGTAGGTATGGGACTTTGACGCCGAGTATTTCGAGGTGTTCTTCTTTGAGTCCGGTCCGGTCGTATTGGTTGTCTTTTTTCCATTCTTCGAGTTCGATGATGAGGCTGATTCGTTTGGAGTTGCGGACGTGGCCTACGCCGTAGATGCTTTTGACGTCGACTATGCCGACGCCTCGGATCTCCATGTGGTGCTCGATGATGGGGTTGGTCTGTGCGAAGAGGTAGGCTTCGCGGCTGCGGCGTAGTAGGACCATGTCGTCGGCGACGAGGCGGTGGCCGCGTTCGACGAGTTCGAGGGCGGTTTCGCTTTTGCCGATGCCGGGGGCGCCGACGATCACGCAGCCGACTCCGTAGCAGTCGAGTGCGGTACCGTGGATGCTTGTTTCGGGGGAGAATTCGTCTGCCAGAAAGAGGATGGTCTGGGTGATGACTTCGTCGGTACTGTTGGAGGACCGTAGTACAGGCACGCCTCGCCGGTTGCACATGTCGAGGAACAGGGGACGTGGCTCGAGGTGGCGCGATAGTAGGAATGCGGGGATTTCAAAGGAGAACAGGCCTTCGAGTCGTGATTCGAGCATCGATGCGGGCAGGTCTTCCATGAAATGGATTTCGGTGTTGCCTAGCACTTGGATGCGGTCGCTGGCGAAGTAGTCGAGATAACCGCTGAGCGCCAAACCGGGCCGGTTGATGTCGGATATCAGAACGGGCCGCCCCATCCCTTGAAACCCGGCAAGGACCTCGAGTTCGAGGCCTTCTGCCATGCGGTCGAAGAGCCGCGCTACGGCAATGCTCTTCTTGCGGTTCAGCGGGAGATTCTTGGTATCCATTTCATTTAAGGCTTTAGGCTTTAGGCTTTAGGCTGTAGGCTGTAGCTGTAGGCTGTAGGCTGTGCGCCTACAGCCTACAGCCTAAAGCCTAAAGCCTCTAAAATTGCGGCTCGATCAGCCCGTAGGTGCCGTCTTCGTACGCATACAGGACGTTGACCTGCTGCGTTTCCGCATTGGAAAACACCAGGAACGAGTCGTCGACGAGTTCGAGTTGCAGAACGGCTTCGTCGACGTTCATCGGCTTCATGACCAGCTTTTCGCGCATGACCACGCGATGCCGTAGCGTTTCAGGCAGATGGGGCTCTTCGGATTCGGGAAGGGACTCGATGATCTGGTGGTGGTAGTCCATCCCTTCTTTCGTCGTGCGCGGCTGATGGTGATTGATCCGGTCTTTGTATTTGCGTACTTGCTTGTCCAGCTTCGCGAGGACTGCATCCACCGAGGCGTACATGTCCGATGAGGATTCTTTGCTGTGAATCCGCATGCTGTTGACATGAACGTTGATTTCCGCGATGTGGCGGTGCTTCTCGACCGCGAGGATGACATCGGCTGTGGTGACCTTGTCGAAATGGATCTTCAGCTTCTGCAACCCGGCTTCGATATATGACTTAAGCGCATCCGTCAAGTCCATGTGACGGCCTGTGAATACGACGTTCATCCCTTGATCAACCTCCGTAAGTTATATAGTGTACCTTTATTATGAAATGGTACCACGCGTCGAAGCAGCATGTCAATTTCAGGCTT
>CAIYET010000311.1 GCA_903925285.1 Candidatus Hydrogenedentota bacterium
GCCCAGGAGGCGCTTCAGGCCAGTCTTCGCCAACTGGAGGTCACGCCGTGATGATGGCTATTTATGGCGGACTACACTAGCAGCAACACGCAGACGCGTAGAAGTCGGGTCGGTGTCGTGCCTGCGAGTAAGGAAGGCAACAACTCGCCCTGACAAAGTCCACCTGTCGCGAAACCAACTGAAAACGATATCGGCCACCCTATCGAAGCAGACGCCGATCATGTATGCGACTAGAGCGAGCGCAGCAATTCCGCCCGTAGAGGCGGCCATTACCCAGTCAAGTATGCGACCTGGGTCGATGTTAGAGGCAGATGCCAAGAGTAGTGCGAGCCAGCCGAGCGCGCCTACTCCGCACGCAAGAAGTTCCACGAACATGACAGCTGTGTTCACGCATGCCCCCTTAGGCGTCCAAGGACGCCTGTTGAGTGGCCTTCAATGCGCCAATAACGCGCTTCAGCTTTTCTTCCAGATGGTGCAAATTGGGATAATAAAGGATCTTCATCCCCTGCAGATCGAAATGCACGTTCGTCCCTTCCCGAGCAACAAGGATTACCGATTTCCCAAGCGCATCGGCATATCCCACTTCGTAGTAGACGTTCGGGCGCTCATGAGTAAGGTCGGCAATCACAAACTCCGAGATTCGGATGCTGCCCAAGATCTTCTGCGTAATCGGGCCCGTGAATTCGCTATCGTCGCCGCGTTCGGCAACGATTCCTATCGAACCGCAGGCTCGCTTGATCGCCTCGTGAACGTCGACGATAGAGGGATCGGCGGTGCTCATCGCCATCATGACGAACGCGTAGTTTGGTTGGGTTGCTGATGCGGTGTCCTTCTTGGGGAGGCGCGCCAGCACACGCTCAGCAAGTTCGCCCAGGACGGCTCGGTCAGAGGGAGCGGAGGTCACGAAACGTGCAAGAATCTTCTCCATCTGACCGCGAAGATGGTCGGGAGAATCCCCGAAATGATTCACCAAGACGGCGTCGAACAAGTTATAGTTCTCGCTGTAGGTTCTGATGAGGGCGTCGATCTTTATCAGCCTCAGTTGGATCTCGTCGTCCCCAATCCCTCGCTCGCGTTGAATCGTCTCGATTGCTTGTCGCGGCGCGTCGAAGACGTGAAAGACGACCCGAACCAAGTCTCCGTAGTCACGCTTGAGGGCGCGAATGACAGAAATGTCGTTGCAAACGATGAAATGGTGCTGTCCCTGTTTTTGGGCGTCATCAATCTGCGAGCGCTGAATCCCGTAACTGTAGCCGTACGTCTGATAAACGTAGTCGCTGCGTGTAACCTCATCCTCCTCCGCGCAGCGGATCTCGACCCCATCATATTGCCGCGGTGCCCGAGTGGTCACCTTCACGTGAATGCTGTATTGAGATCCTGATTTCTGCAACGCCTCCATCAGCGTCGACTTACCCGAACCGGAAGCGCCAAAGACGACGACGACGTAACTTTTCATCGGTTCCTCCGGAGGTCAGGGCGCTTCGGCCCGAGAAAGTCCCTCGAGAGGGAAACTTATCCGACTTGAAGAGTCCGAGCAAGGACCGGTCTTGACCCTGGGCAAGCCTTTCAACCGGTCTGTACCAGGAGGTCGCCTAACGAATAGGGGTAGGCAGCACGCCGGCCAGTGAACGAGGCACGTCCATCGTTTGATCGCGCCGGAGTGCTTCAAACTATGGGTCGAGCCGACCCGCTCAGGCAGGAACGTCGTAGGGACGTCGAAGGCGGTGTGGCTATGGGGATATTGGAAACGGGGGTGCGTCAGGAGTCGGCTGCGAGGACGCGGGCTGATGTCGCTGGGTTGGTCCGGGTCGGATGAAGGACGCCTGAGCCGATGCAGGAAATGTCGCTGAACCTTCAGAACCGTAGAAATCGGGACATGGCTGCCGGAATGGAGAACGTGCTGGTAGGTGTTTCTGGCGGCCTACACTAACGCCTCAGGTATTGGACGCGCGCGTCGAGGCTGTCCGGCGTGTCCGGAAGTTCCAGCCATCTCGCCACGTTGTTCACGCATTCACGATCCTGTTGAGTCGGGTTGAGACTAGCTGCCGCCGTTGTAAGCGCTATCTCATACAGCGCATGCCGCGCCCCCAGTGAACTGATGCTTCGCAGTTGCGCCTTGAGAATATCAGGAAGGTCCTCGGCATCGATCAACTTCGCGACTCGGCGTTGCTGGTCCTCGCTGAGCGGTGTGCGCTTCGCGCATTGCGAGTACAGTGTCAACACACCTTCGGTCAGGCTGTCGGCCGCGGTTCCTACATGGAAGATAGTCGGCAGAATCCAAACAAGTGCGCCGGGCTCGTCAGCGGCGACCTTCTCGACGTGGCGGAACGCTGACGACCGTATCTTGGAGCGCACCTTCGCCCAGCGACCAACGTATCCCGCCCCCGGTTTCCTTGGACACGAAACTGGGGTAATTGCCCCGGAGGAGGACCAGGGAGATGGGAGCTGTGGAAAGGGA
>CAIYET010000312.1 GCA_903925285.1 Candidatus Hydrogenedentota bacterium
CAACTCCAACAGCAACAACAACAGTATCTTCAACTCAAACGACAACAGGATGAGCTTGAGGACCAATTCAATGCCCAACTCAAAGCCCAACAACAGCAACTGCAAACTCAGCAAATGCAGCAAGAGTATCAGCAGCGTCTGCAACGGATACAGAATGAACAACAGCGCCAGCCGCAACCCTATGAAATGCCCCCCTTGCTTAACTCTTTGAAAACGAGGTGAAAGCTGCGCATACTTCACAATAGCCCGTGGCTGGCGCGGTCCGACCCGCAAGAATTTTGGTGGACAAGGCTGACGGGACGCAGTAAGATCACGCTGGTTTCACCGGGCGATAGGATAGGCCATCCGAAAAGCGAACTCATCATTCGCCGCGCCCGGTTCCTCGAACTCGATGAGAATGGAGCCGATGATCCATGCAGAAACGCAAACCGAAGGCGACGGGCCGCAAGGCCACCGTTCAACGCGCGGCACACGGCAAGACTACGAAACATGAACCAACCCCCAAATCCCCGCCGCCCGTGGAAACGCTTCGTGTGGGATTGACAGTCGAAGGAAGAACGACACAATCCGTCCAATATGCAATCGCGAAGGTGTTTGAATTCGCAGGTTCATGCCAAACGGTGAAGGCCGGCAACTGGCTCGAAGAACAGATCAAAGCCGATGTTCCTGAAGACACAGAGATTGGACGCTTTGCGCAATTCACACCGCGTTGGGGACGTGACCTACACAATCCGGGAAATGCAAGCCCGTGGCGGGTGGCACGCAGGATTGCTTCACTCGAAAAGGAGGTTGCCAATAACCCGCGCCATCCCCTCAAGGCGGCGTGGCAAGCTGGTCTACACGCCTACGTTTCCGTTTTCGCCGGTGACTGGACGCCCCCGGAGTATATCGAGTTTCCCTTATCGGTGGCGAAGTATTCCGAGTGTCTGCGCGCGAAGAGGGCCGACTTGAGCGGCCAAGACACGGGATGCTATTTGACATTCGAGGAATGCCGCGCGTTTCTGCAAGAGCCGACGTGGGACCTTTTGGACGCGGCGTGCGTTCTTTGCGGATACATCCCGCCCACGTGGGATAATGGTGGAATCGAAACGCTGATCGGCGAAATGGCTCGAATCGAGGCAGACACCCACGAACCACACACCCTCGTTGACGGCAACCTTGAGCCGTTCAGGGTCCACCAGATTCGCCTCGATGACGGATGGGATCCACGGCCACACGATCTCTTTGTCGCCCTCGTGAAACGAAACGAAGCGGGCAAACTTAAATGCACCAAGCAAAGACTTGCCCCTTACACGTGGGGATGGAATTTGTACCAAAATTTCCAACTCTTCGCGTACACGGCAGATCCGCACGACGTTCTACAAGCCGTGACCGAGAATGGGCTTGTCAAGTCGTTTCCAAAACCATTCTGCGATGCCATGCGTGAAATCCCGTGGTGTCATGAATTCCTGCCAACCGAGCAGAAAGTGTCCGAGGTGCCAGGAGGAGAGAACGGGGACAAACCAGCGGTGCCCACGATTACCAAGAAGCGAAAGAAAGGCGGGCGGCGACCTCCTACCGATCAAAAATTACGAAAAGACGCCAGAATCTCAACTATGCGCGGACAAGGCACTCCCCGTAAAGACATCGCACAAGAACTCAATATATCTACTGAAGACGTGAAGAGGGCGCTCGACCGCCAGCGCCACAGGCGAGTGCACACCTGAAAACGCGGAATAACTCAGTTTTTCCGCGTTGAGTCAACCCCGCGTTGGATTCTTCCGCATTCCTTCTGTGTCTCACAATTCCCTTGTTTGTCAGCGAAAGTCTTCACTTCTTGCGGAAAAACTCACGCGGAAAAACTCACAGGCAATTTTTCCTTCCGAATCACACCCTACGATTTCGTCGTGGCGGGCCTGAGTCTGCCGAGAACGAAATGAAGGGTGAAGACCATGGAACACGAAGACAAATTACTGAACGAAAGGGAAGCGTGTAGGTTTCTATCTGTATCACGCAGCTATCTTGCACGGAGACGGATGGAAGGCGCGGACCCGGTCTACGTTAAGTTGGGCGTCAAGGCGGTTCGGTATCGCGTAAGTGACTTACTCGCGTATATCGATTCGTCTCGCCGCAGCGGCCGCGCAGAACGCGCGTGAGGTGGAATCCGATGACAAACGAAACATCGGTACCCGCACTTCGCACGGATGAAGAGTGGCGCGAAGCATTCGCGGGAAAGCTGGCAGAACTCAATGCACGCGACCTCGATGATGAATCATACCATCGCGAGTTTATGCGAATTGAGAGCAAACACGTCCGGGAATGGATGGACTCATTCTCGCCTAGCGCAAAAGCATGTGTTGCTTTCTACGAATCAAAGACGGTTGACGGCCAAGGTAATCCGATTCTCCATCATGTACCGCCATGGGTAAGTTGTTTGCGTCGGTGTGAGGCGTGCGCTGAAGGTCCGGCTCGGGCCGGGAATAGGTCACCCAATGGCTGAACGCTCCGCACGAAAACCGTCACGCATCAGCCGTCCTACAACGGGCGCTCCTGTGACCCTCTTCGACCGCGTGCCACCGCAGAACATTGACGCCGAACGCGCCGTGCTAGGGGCCATATTATTGAACCCTGAAACGGTGAACGTAGTGGCACCGCTCATCGGTGACGAGTGGCACGACGTGTTCTACGTTGAGGCGCACCAGCATATCTATGCGGCGGCGGTCACACTCTTCCGCAAGAATACGCCTGTTGACTCTGTCACGATTTACCAGCAATTGACGGATGACGGATATCTCGAATCTGCGGGCGGCGCGTCTTACTTGGGTGAACTGACGGGTGCGGTACAGACATCGGCCAATGTGGAAGCCTATGTGAAGATCGTGCTCGATATTGCGGTCAATCGCCGGGTAATCATCGCGTGCTCTACGTTGGCTGGACAAGCCTATGAGGGGCATATCAACGGCGCCCTGGCGTCCATGTCGGCTATAATCGAACAGGCTCGCGCACAACTGGACGGCGCGCCGGACGTAGAACCGTTCACGCTATCAGCGCCGCCCGAAGACTGGGACACGTGCGAACTGCCGCCTCGACAATTCGCCCTTGGGATTGCGTTTCCCCTTGGATCCGCAACCCTACTGCACGCCATGGGTGGCCTTGGAAAGTCCATGCTGATCCTAGTGTCTCTCGTGTCTGCGGCCATCGGGCGCACGCTGATCGAAGGATGGAATGCCGGACTACCCGCGCGCGTCC
>CAIYET010000313.1 GCA_903925285.1 Candidatus Hydrogenedentota bacterium
GCGTCGTACCGATGCAGACAGCGCGTGACCATCCGTCTGAAAACGCTCGCCATCCAGTGGGGGCACATGCCGGACGGAAAGAACCCGGTCAAGGGCATCAAGAAGTACAAGGAAAACGCCGCTCGCGAGAGATTCCTGAGCAGGGATGAAATCGACCGGCTGCTGGCGGCGCTGGACACCCGCCCGGAGAAGATGACAGCGAACGCCATCAAGTTCCTGCTCTTCACCGGAATGCGCCGTGGCGAGGCAATTGGCCTGAAATGGGAGAACGTGAACCTGGACAAGGCCACGGTGTTCCTGCCCAAGACCAAGAGCGGCAAGACGCGCACGGTGGTACTGAACGTCTTGGCGAAGTCAGTCTTGGAAGAGATGGTGGAGTACCGCGTCAACGGTCACCCTTACGTGTTCCCCGGCAAGAATCCGAGAACACACCTGGCGGAGCCGCGCAAGACGTTCGAGAACGTCAAGCGCGAAGCGGGACTGGAGAATCTGCACTTGCACGATTTGAGGCACACGTTCGCCAGCCTCGCGATCAACCAGGGCGCGTCGCTGTACGAGGTCCAGAAGCTGTTGGGCCATGCGTCGAGTCAGATGACCCAACGCTACGCCCATTTGGCCGATGACTCACTCCGCGCCGTCTCGGACGACGTGGCCAAGGAGATCACGCACGCGGCGGCGTGATGTCACAGTCTGCAAGAATTGCGCCCCTACCGGACAGGTAGGGGCCTTTTCTTGCCGTCACGTGCGATTACACACACATAATAGGTCCGTCATTACCAACCTAGCAGCCCGTGGCAAAACTGATTTTCGCGATTCTGTACCCCCGAAAACATTGGGCTTTTCAAGGGTTGAAATGCTCTTTTCGGACTTCTGCCACGGGCTGCTAGAGCCTCTTGGCCAAGACGTTTCCGCAACTGCAATGTACCATAGATTCTCTTCCCTTGAACCTTTTCCTGCCCTGACACACTCAAACTCAGACGCACATGCGCCAGTTCATCGGAAACGGGTTATGCTTTCAAACCCTGTTTCTTGAGAGAGTAAGAACCGCAACACGTTGACGCTGTTGAGCTCGCACGTATGAAATACACTCAACAGGATGAGGAAGTCTGCGAGGCTAGTTTCCGTGAATCGGCCATCGGCATATCGTCTGTACCTGGCGAAGGCTTTCACCACATGCTCAGCGCCGTTATTGTTCCACGGTACGCCGTCACAGTCGAGAAATGTGAAGAGTTTCTGGCCGCTCTTTCTGAATCTCTTTTGGTACGCTTCTCCAACGTCAGTCGAGAATCTGCGAAAAGACACCGCCGCAAGAAATGACTGCGCTGCATTTCTGTGCTTTTGAAGATGCCTTCTCTTGAGCCCGTAGCGATCCACGGTCTCAATGATCGACGCCAAGAGTACTCCAAATTCTTTGGCAAGTTCTTTGAACTCCTCATCGAAAGGGTTCCGCAGCAGGTCCGCATTGATGTCTCGCATCAGGTGCACCAGGCATTTCTGCTGGGCACAGGGAAGCGCATCATATCCCGTAAAGAAATCCGAAACGAGAACCCCTGTGAAGTTCTTGAGTAAATCCTGTAAGAAAGCTGCCTCCCGCGAATCTCTGTAGACAAAGTACGCCTTATCTGCGGTCGCGAAAACCCACACATAACCGTTTCCGCTCTTTCTAATCGCCACGGAAGTCTCATCAATATGAAGCAGAGGACTTGCAATGATCTTTTCCAGTATTTCTTGATACGTTCCGCGATAGTATGCAGCAAGAGTGGACTTGAAGCGGTGCATTGACGCATGATCAATATATAGACCAAAAACGTCCTGCAATGCCTTTCCAACCTGAAGCATGTTCTGACCACGCATAATACAGTGGTACACACACCAGGACATCAGGCCGTGACCAAACTTCGTATCGTCGCGCGGAAAACCCGCTGGAATGAATCTTGCCCCGCACCTTGGGCATGAGTACCAGGAGGAACGATGCTGCGTTATGCACTTTCTGACGCCCTTTTTCGAGAAATGGAGATCTATTATGTCGCGTGTCACCTCTTGTAGCGGTTCGAGGCCCTTGTGTCTGCCGCAATCAGGGCATCGTGTGGCGCAAATATCGACGACTGTGTCTCGTTTGTTCCCTATTAGCCGTTTCTTGCTCTTGCGTTTGTCTACAAGAGCTATCCGCTTATCCGCCCTTGCGATGACTCTTTCCCGTTGATAGTCAAACTGCGCGCATTTATTCACCGTGCTGAACGCATCAATGGCAAATGTTGGTTTGCCAAACTCGTGCCAGTTATGCCGAGGTGTCCTGAGAGATTCCGTGGTAATTACCGCGCGAGATTCTTCCTGGCCCTGCTGTCCGGATGGTTGTGAACTCGTCGTTCTTAGAAGAAAGTCGTGTACCCTTTGCAGGGCTAGACAATCGCATTCATTGTATTCGACCAGCTTTGTCTTGAGTAGTGGGTCACGTGTTTGTTCCCACGTATCTCTCCAGATTATGGTATCCAGGCCGGAAAGGTCCTTGTCCGCCCACTTGGACCC
>CAIYET010000314.1 GCA_903925285.1 Candidatus Hydrogenedentota bacterium
CATCGTCGGCTTTGGAGCCTTCGGCACGCGTCGTGCCGAGGAATTCCGCTTCGGCGTCGATGGTCTTTCCGGCCTTTGTGACGCTTTCCACATAGCTTGCGACGGCGTCGGTGAAGGAAAAGTCGCATGGCTCGATGGACGGGATGTCGCCTCCCTTTCTCATGACCTTCAAGAACCGCGTATCCCATTCCAGTTGCGGCATCGCGATGCTGTAGGACTTGTCCGGTTTGAGATCGGTGCTAAATCCCCATTCAGAGCGTTTGCCGCCGGGAACGATTTTCGCCTTGAACCCGGCCCACTGCGAAATGCCTTTTCCATCTTGCAGCAATCCGAGCATGTACACTTCGATTTGTACGCCGGAGAGGTTCGCTTTTACCAGTTTGTGGCCGCGCTGCCCCCCGGTCAGGAAGATCGCGTTCACGTCGATCTCGCCCTGCGGTAGCCCACTACGCATGATCTGGCTCGTATTGCAGAAGGCGATGTCCGTGCCGGCGCGTTGCCGTATCGCGGCGGCGGCGATCTTGGCCATGTCGTCCGCCGTGACCGGCTTTGCGGCGCGGCCGACAATTCGCACGGCATCGGGACACAGTTCCTTCTCGCGCGCGACGATCCAGTCCTGCATGGTCTTGTCGCACTGGACATTGTCGTGCGACATCTCGACGACTGCGCCTTTGAACGACGTGATCTTCTTCGCGTCGAGGTCGACGGAGAGTTCAAGGCGCCCGACGTACCGCGCGTACATGCCCGCCTGCACGATGATCGCGCCTGTCTTTTTCGCCACGATGGGTTGCTTTAGCAATTCGTGCGTGTGGGCCGAAACGAACACGTCGATTTCCGGAGCGAGCGCACTCAATTCCTCCGCAGTCTTCGAGCCGAGATGACATAGCGCCACTTGGATGTCGGATTCCGGCTTGAGACGTTGCGCCTCCTGTTCCAACGCCAAGGCCGCTTGGGAGGTATTCGTCAAAGGATATTCCCTGGGCAAGGTCATGCCGATCACGGCCACCTTGACGCCTTGTACGTTGAACACTTTGGAGGCCGGGAAAAGAGACGCCCCGTCCTTGTCCAGCCAGTTGATACACAGCAGAGGGACATGTGGCATGCGGGCCTGGCATTCGCGCAGGTGCTCGATGCCGCGTTTGACGTCATGATTTCCGATGGCCACCGCGTCGTACCCGATCCTGTCCATGGCCTCATAGGTGAGTAGACTATCCGTCATGAACGCCGCCATGTCGCCCTTCTCCGTCACGTCGCCCGCATCCAGCAGCAGAACATCCGTGCGTTCGGCTTTGACCTTCGCGACATACCCGGCGACGTAAGGTAATCCGCCCACGCCCTCGTAACCCGAACGCACATGATCATGCACATCGTTCGTGTGCAAGATCAGCAGCGACGCCGTCTCGCCCATCGCAGGCAGCGCCAGCAGCAATACAAGCCATACCCAACGCCGAAAATCCAATCGCATCGAGAAATCTCCTTGTTCTTTGGAAAGCGCAAGAGTATGAAAGCGGCTGGCGACAGTCAACTTTTCGGTTGCAATGGCAGTTGGCGCATCTTTTCACATTGAGGGTTACTTCAATTATACTGGGTTGTGGGCAAAGCCCACGTTGGTGTACTTTATCAGAGCTTTGCTCTTGAGTTATAAGTTATTGACTCAATTTCCCCGGCGGGGAAACCGAATCGAAACAATATTTTTCCGTGAACGTGAAGATGAAGTGCGCTAAATTCGGATGCCCCTTTTTTTCCGTCCTTCATCCTTGCTAACGTAAAAGGAGTACTATCGTTATGTCAATGAAACTCGCACTGCACGGTGGCGCGCCGGTTCGGAGCGCGGAACGTGCGTGGCCGTCGTGGCCCGTGTTCGACGAGGCCGAACGCAAGGCGCTCAATGAGGTGCTCGAAAGCGGCAAATGGTGGTACGGCGACCGCGTCAAGCAGTTTGAAAAGGACTACGCGGCATTTCAGGATGCCGGCTATTGCG
>CAIYET010000315.1 GCA_903925285.1 Candidatus Hydrogenedentota bacterium
GCATCCCGTTCACCAGATATTCTCAAGCGCGTCCGTATATCAATCCACTCCATTCAAGCGACCGGGCTCTTTTTTGAGATTTTCAATACCGCCAGACGCCGAACTACCTCGCAGCTCTATCTTGTGAGCTTTCTACGACAGACACGGCGCATGTCACAACATTGTCAACATTGAAACCGTAATTCCTGAGAACCTCCGAGCCGGGGGCCGAAGCGCCGAAACGATCTACTGCTATGCAATCCCCCTGGTCCCCCACCCATTGAGCCCATCCTAAAGACGACCCGGCTTCTATGGATAATCTGGCCTTTGCCGCTGGGGGTAACACCTCATTTTGGTATGCTGAAGACTGTTCCTTAAAGAGTTCCCAGCTTGGCATGGAGATGACTCTCGCTTGAATGCACTTGTCTCTTGAGAGCTTTTCCTGGGCTTCGAGCGCTAACTTGACCTCTGATCCCGTAGCTATCAGCAGAATGTCCGGTTTCCCCTCAGCCTCAGACAGTATGTACGCTCCTTTGGAAACCTGGTCTGCGGAAGCATAACGGCTTTGGTCCAAAATCGGCACATTTTGACGGGATAAAACAAGGGCCACTGGTCTGCGGAGCTTGACGGCAATTCGCCACGCCGCCGCAGTCTCATTTGCATCGGCGGGTCTAATGACCGTGAAGTTGGGCACACACCTAAGAGAGGCTAACTGCTCTATTGGCTGGTGCGTAGGACCGTCCTCTCCTACCGCAAGACTGTCATGCGTGAAAACGAAGATGACGTGTAGATTCATGAGGGCGGCAAGTCGCAACGCGGGGCGCATGTAGTCCGAAAAAATGAAGAAGGTGGCTGCGTAAGGAATCACTCCTCCATGTAGAGCCATTCCATTAACAATGGCCCCCATACCGTGTTCTCTGACTCCGAACCGAATGTTGCGGCCGACCGGGGTCGAAAAGGCTTGGTCGGCAGACCCGGCAATAAGAGTTTTAGTAGAAGGCGCCAGGTCCGCCGACCCTCCAAGAAGACTGGACACTTTGCTCGCAATGGCATTAAGAACCTTTCCTGAAGCGGAACGTGTAGCAATAGCACTGTCCATTGACCCGAAATTTGGAATATCTTCATCCCAACCCAATGGGAGTTCGCCGCCGAGTTGACGCTCAAAACTTTCCGCCTCTGTTGGAAACCTCCTCTTGTATTCTGATAAAAGAGTCAACCAGTCGTCTTCGTGCTTGCGTCCTCTTTCAATCGCCTCTCGAAAATGTTTGAGCGCTTCATCCGGGACATAAAACTTGGAGTCCTGAGGCCACCCAAATCTATCCTTGGTTAACTTGAGGGCGTCTTCCCCAAGCGGCTCCCCATGCGCGCTTGCGCTGTCCTGCTTGGGGCTCCCAAAGCCAATGTGTGTGCGGATCATGATGAGGGACGGCTGATCCTTCTCGCTCTGAGCGTCATGAATGGCCTTTTCAATGGCCGACAAGTTGTTACCGTCTGCAACCCTGGACACGTGCCATCCGTAGGCTTCAAATCGCTTGCCGACGTCTTCCGTGAAGGTTATGTCGGTGTCTCCTTCTATGGAGATATGATTGTCGTCATAAAGGTAGATAAGCTTTCCCAGACCCAAATGACCCGCAAGCGACGCAGCCTCGGAAGCCACCCCTTCCATAAGATCTCCGTCAGAAACGATGGCGTACGTGAAATGATCGACCAGAGTAAACCCTTCCCGGTTGAAGCCGGCAGCGAGGAACCGTTCAGTCACGGCCATTCCGACGCCCATTGCAAAACCTTGTCCCAGTGGACCGGTTGTGCACTCCACGCCTCGGGCAAGATCATATTCCGGATGGCCGGGAGCCTTGCTCTGCCACTGACGAAATCGCTTTATTTCATCCAGAGACATGTCGTAGCCGGTCAGATGAAGAAGGGCGTAGAGAAGAGCCGAGCCATGCCCTGCCGACAGTATGAACCTGTCCCTATCATGCCAAAAGGGATTTCGGGGATTGTATCGCATGAATCGGGTCCATAAAGCGTAAGCCATGGCCGCAGCACCCAATGGAAGACCCGGGTGCCCTGATTTGGCTTGCTGCACAGCGTCGGCGGCAAGAATGCGAAGCGTGTTGATGCAAAGTTCATCGAGTTGAGATTCCGAGTGGCTCATTGACGAGGTACCTCCGGGAGCTATTAGGCTTTCGTTCGCTTCGCGTCAGCACGGCTATCTTCAAGCGTCGCTGCTTCGAGATTGCTGCGACGGGGGGGGGCACCTTTGATTTACGGACAGCCGTTAAGCCGTAATATCCAATCA
>CAIYET010000316.1 GCA_903925285.1 Candidatus Hydrogenedentota bacterium
CACGCCGCGCAACCGGAAGCGGATTTGATCAACGAGACGGCACGCGCGCGCGGCGAGGATTTTCTCGCACGGTACGGCGGCAAAATTTCGAGCGAGTGGTTCTTCCCGAAGGCGCTCCAGATCTTGAACGAAGCGCCGGAGATTTATGACGCTGCGGACCGCCTCATGGAAGCGGGCGACTGGATCGTCATGCAATTGTGCGGCGAGGAAAAGCGCAACTCGTGCGCGGCCGGCTACAAGGCGATTTGGGACGAAGGCTACCCGTCGAAGGAATTCTTCAAGGCGCTGAATCCGCGCTTCGAGAACGTCGTCGCCGAGAAGCTGAGCGAGGACATCTATCCCGCAGGCGTGCGCGCGGGCGGCCTGTTGCCCGAAATCGCGGCGAAGGTCGGACTCGAGCCCGGCACCGCAGTCGCCACGGGCGGTGTCGATGCACACGTCGCCGTGCCCGCCGCGACGGTTACGACTGCCGGCAAGATGGTCATGATCATGGGCACGAGCTTCTGCCACCTGTTGAACGGTACGACGAAAAAAGTCGTCGACGGCCATTGCGGCGTCGTGAAGGAAGGCATTCTGCCGGGCTTCTACGGCTTCGAAGCGGGCCAGGCGGGCGGGGGCGATATTTTCGCCTGGTTCGTCCGGAATTGCGTGCCGGGCTCCATCGAGGCCGAGGCGAAAAAGGCCGGCACGGACGTGCACGGCTACTTGAGCGCCCAAGCCGCCGCGCTCGAGGTCGGCGAGTCCGGCGTGCTGTGCCTCGATTGGTGGAACGGCAACCGCTCGATTCTCGTCGACGCGGATCTGACCGGCCTCATGATCGGCATGACGCTCACGACCACGCCGGCGGAAATGTACCGCGCCGTCCTCGAAAGCACCGCGTTCGGCACGTACAAGATCATCAAACAATTCGAGGAAAGCGGCGTGCCGATCACCGAACTCTACGCGTGCGGCGGACTGCCCGAACGCAACCCGCTGCTCATGCAGATTTTCTCGGACGTGACGAACCGCGTCATCCGGATTGCCGCAAGTCCGCAAACCGTCGCGCTCGGCGCGGCCATGTGGGGCGCGGTCGCCGCAGGCAAAGCCGCCGGCGGTTACGACAACGTCACCGAAGCCGCTGCGAAGATGGCCGGCGTGCGCGACACGGTTTACGCACCCAATGTCGCGAACCATGCGATGTACATGAAACTGTTTATCGAGTACGAACGCCTGCACGACCTGTTCGGACGCGGCGGCGACCGCGCGATGAAGAACCTCAAGGAAATCAAACGCGCCGTCCGCGGCGGAGGAGCCTGACCCATGCGCAAAGAATCGCTCGAATTTCTCAAGCAACTGGTCACAACGGCAAGCCCGTCCGGGTTCGAGGAAAACGTCCAAAAAGTCTGCCGCGCGTACGCCGAACCGTACGTGGACAAAGTCTACAAAGACGTCCACGGCAACCAGTACGCCGTCCGCAATCCCGACGCCGCGCTACGGATCATGCTCGCGGGGCACGTCGACGAAATCGGACTCATGGTCAACAATATCGACGACAAAGGCTTTATCGCGTTCGTACCGATCGGCGGGATCGACCCCGCCGTGCTCGCGGGACAGCGCGTGACGATTCAGGGCACGAAAGGACTCGTGCAAGGCGTCATCGGCCGCACGGCGATCCATTTGACGGACCAGGAAGATCGCGGCAAGGCGCTCAAGATGCACCAAATGTGGATCGACATCGGCGCGAAAAACAAAAAGGACGCCGAGAAAGTCATCGCCGTCGGCGATCCGATTACGACCGATGCCGGGTTCCTCGCGTTGCGCGACGACAAAGCCGTCGCACGCGGGTTCGACGACCGCATCGGGGCATTCGTGATTATCGAAGCGATGCGCCTGCTCGAGAAGCGCACGATCGATTGCGCCGTGTACTGCGTGACCACCGTCGCCGAAGAGATTGGCCTGCGCGGCGCGATCACGAGCACCTACGGTTGCCACCCGCATGCCGGCATCGCCGTCGACGTCGGCCACGCGACCGATTATCCCAGCGCCGACGTCAAACGTCACGGCGAAGGCAAAATCCACGGCGGCCCGATGATCGCCCGAGGCCCGAATATCAACCCAATCGTCCATCGTCAACTCATCGCCATTGCCAAGAACAAAAAGATCCCATACCAAGTCACCGCCGAACCGCGCGGCACCGGTACCGACGCCAACGCGATGCAACTAAGCCGAGGCGGCGTAGCAGCGGCCCTCGTCAGCATCCCAAACCGCTACATGCACTCGCCAGTCGAATTGATCTCGTTGCACGACGCCGAAAACGCCGCGAAACTAATCGCCGAATGGGTGGCAAGCCTAAAGAGCACGATGAACTTCATCCCCTAAGCAATAACAGGAAAATGTAGCCATGGATGCCAATTTCGATGTTCGTCTGTTTAGGTTGGCGGACCGTCGGGCCGAGGATTTTTCGACGCATAACGCCGCAGTGGTAGAACTGTGGAAGGCATTCAGTGCAGGCACGCATGCGCGCACGCCGGTGCGATTCACCTGCAACCCACGCATGCTGATGCTTGATCCCGCATACAACGTCCAGGGGATTGCGTACAAAGAGTACATGCACGACCCGGAGGTCATGGGCCAGGCCCTCCTCGAATTCCGTTATTGGACGCGTTATTGCCTGCCGGGAGACCTCGAACGCGGCCTGCCCGAACGCTGGAACGTCTCCGTCGATTTCGCGAACCATTATGACGCCGCCTGGTTCGGGTGTCCCGTGCATTACCGCAACGGGCAAGTGCCCGACACGACGCCCATCCTCGACGACGACAATAAACGGATGCTGTTCGACCGGGGTATCCCCGACCCGTTCGAGGGCGAGTGGCCGGAACGCTGCCTGCGGTTCCTCGAACATTTCGAGCGCAAGAGCCGCGAGGGCTGGACATTTATGGGGCGGCCCGTCGTCGTGGACAAGTGGGCGCCGTTCTGCGGCTGCGACGGCGTGTTTACGGCAGCCACATCGTTACGCGGCGCGACGCAACTCTGCCTCGACCTGCTCATGGACCCTGACTACACGCACGAGTTGCTCGAATATGTCCACACGGCCCTCACGAGCCGCATGAAGGCATGGCGCGAGCACTTCGCATGTCCGATGCCCGCCGATGGATTCTGCGCGGCGGACGATGGAATCGAGATGTTGTCGGATGAACAATATCGAAGTTTCGTGCTCCCGCTGCACCGCCGCCTGTTCGACCAATTCGCAGGACCGAACAATCGGGGGATGCATCTGTGCGGCAATGCACAGCGGCATTTCGTCACCATTCGCGACGAACTCGATGTCAGCGCATTCGATACGGGATTCCCCATCGACTTCGGCAAGTTGCGCGCGGATCTCGGACCGGACGTTCTTGTATCGGGCGGCGCGCCCATCGCCTTTTTCCTGCAAGACGACCCCGCGCCGGTCGTCCGTGAAGCCGAGCGAATCTTGCGTTCCGGTATCCGCGAGGGCGGCCGTTTTATCCTTCAGGAGGCCAACAACCAGCCGCCATGCGCACGGCTCGATGTGTGCGAGGCGTACTGGAAGGCAGCAATGAAGGATGAACCAAGGCAAAATACTTCTACTGCGCACCTCGCATTCCAACGTCCTATATAACTGTAAAAAAACAACCGAGGACGCCGCGCGTTGCGTGGCGTCCTCGAAGCCTTTGCAAAGGCCCTAATCTTCTAACCGCGTGAGAGGTCGGCGCTACGGGACTTGCCCATTACCAATCCCGTCGCTTACTTACCGAGCAACTGCAAGGCCGTCTGCGGAATGACGTTCGCTTGGGAAAGCACCGATGTGCCTGCGCTGACCAGGATCTGGTTGCGCGTAAACTTGATGGTTTCTTGCGCCATGTCCGCATCGCGGATGACGCTCTCGGACGCCGACGAGTTCTCTTCCTGAATCGCCAGGGTGCTGATGGTGAATTCGAGCCGGTTTTGCGTCGCGCCGAGCAAGGCCCGCAGGCTGTTTACGCTCTGCAAGGCTTGGTCGATGGTGCTGAGTGCCGCTACGGCCAAGGCGACCGAGGATATCGAGACCGCGTTGATCTTAAGGTCATTGGTCTTGGCGCCGGACAGCGCGATGGCCAGCGTCTGGCTGGTTTGTGGGCCTGATTGCAGCGTGACGGTCTGCGCGGCGCTCAACATGCGGATACCGTTGAAATCGGTATCGGTTGCAATACTGTCGATCTGCGCCAATAACTGAATGACTTCCGCATTGAGCGCGGCGCGATTGCTGGTGCCTTGCGTGCCGTTGGCCGCCTGAACCGCCAGTTCGCGCATACGCTGGAGGGCATTCGTCGTTTCGGTCAATGCGCCTTCAGCCGTCTGCACCATGCTGATGCCGTCCTGCGAATTGCGCTGGGCCACCTGTGTCCCCCGGATCTGCGACCGCAACGTTTCGGCGATGGCCAGCCCTGCGGCATCGTCCGCCGCGCGATTGATGCGCAGACCACTCGATAGTCGTTCCAGACTCCTATTAAGGTCAGCGGTGGACTTTCGCAGGATGCGTGAGGCGTTGATTGCCGCGATGTTGGTGTTGATTCTCAAACCCATGACGTGTTTCCTCCTTGATGTCCGTCACCTTTGCTTCCGTGCATCGGTTCATTCGGGACGCCTAGTTGCCTAAGCGTCTCAAAGCATGTATCGGCGTGGATGAATGGAACTTTAGCGCCTTACCTTCCACATCTTGAGAATGGAAGGAATGGGACCATTTTGATATTCCATGCATTTCCAATTCCTTTTTGCATCGGGCTGGGCGTGTGATATGCTGTCGTGCGCCGTCACAATGGGGACGGCGGGCGCGGAAATTTTGACAACCATGGCGTTAAGGAGAGCACTGATGGGAAACGAACACGATACGGGGATTTCGCGTAGGGACTTTGCGAAGGTATCCGCGGCTGCGGCGGGTTTCGCGATTCTATCGGGAACGGCGCAGGCGGCCAAAGCCAAGAGCAACCGGGATACGCTGAAGGTCGGGCTGCTGGGTTGCGGCAACCGGGGCACGGGCGCCGCGATCAACATGCTCGAAGGCAAGAACAACGTCAAGCTAATCGCAATGGCGGACCTGTTCGAGGATCGCCTGAATTCTTCGCGCAACAAGATCGCGAACAATAAGAATCCCGAAGTCAAGGACCGGTATGCCGTGAAGGACGACCACTGTTTCGTCGGGTTCGACGCCTATCAGAAGCTGTTGAAAACGAATGTCGATATCGTCATCGAAGGTACGTTGCCGTACAGCCGTCCGAAACATATCGAAGCGATCGTGAATGCGAAGAAGCACCTCTTCACGGAGAAGCCGGTGGCGGTGGATCCGGAAGGCATCCGCCAGGTCATCGCGGCGGCGGAGAAGGCGCAGGAATTGAAGCTGTCGTTCGTCTCGGGTTTGCAACGGCGGCATCAGCTGGAATACATCGAAACGATCAAACGAATTCACGACGGCGAAATCGGCGACGTGCTCGCGATGCGCGCGTATTGGTGCGGCGGGCTGCCGTTCGCATACGACCGCAAGCCGGAATGGAACGACCTCGAATACCGCATCCGCAACTGGTACGGCCAATGTTGGGTCGCGGGCGACAACATCGTCGAGCAGCACGTGCACAACCTCGATGTCTGCAACTGGGTCATGAACGCGCATCCGATCCGCGTGTTCGCGTCCGGCGGGCGCACGTGGAAGCCGAAGGAAGAGAAGTACGGAGACATCTACGATCATTTCGATTGCGATTTCGAATACGAGAACGGCGTCCATTTGACCAGCTTCAGCCGCCATTGGCAGAAATGCGGCGAGGGCGTGTTCGAGGACGCGGTCGGCACGAAGGGCCGCAGCAATTGCATGAGCATCGGCGCCTGGAAGGCGCCGGGCGGCGAAAATCCGTACGTGCAGGAGCACATCGACTTGGTCAAGAGCATCACCGGTGAAGGACCGTACTTGAACGAAGGCGTACGAGTCGCCGAGTCGACGATGACAGCGATCATGGGTCGCATGGCCGCGTACACGGGCCAAGTCCAGGTGTGGGGCAAGGCGTTGAAGACCGATCTGAATTTGGTGCCCAAAGAACTCGATTTCGCGAAGGCATACCCACTCAGTCCGGTGCCGGCGCCGGGTTCGGGCGTGTGAGTTAACGAACAAAGAGGAGATTATCGAGATGAACAGACGCAATTTCATGGCTTCGTGCGGCGCAGCAGCGGGCGCTACGGCGTTTTTCCAATCGATGGCGGCCCTCGGCGCGGTTCCGGGCGACAAGCCTTTCGCCAAGAGTAAACTCCGCATGTCGTGTCCGTTGGATTTCTTTAAGCCGAAGGATCCGCTGCAACGTCTCGAAGAAGCGGCGGCATGGGGTTTCAGCGCCTATGAATGGCTCGGACCCAGCGGCGATCTCGACGCGTTGCGCAAGAAGGCCGACTCGCTCGGCATGGAGTTGAGTTGCATGGTCGGCGCGGGCCGCATCGGGCCGGGTACGATGGTGACGACCGAAGATCACGACAAAGTGTTCGAGCAGTTCAAGGAACGTGTGGCGATGGCCAAGAAGCTCAACTGCAAGCACCTGGTCGGGCTGAGCGGCAACGTGCGCGACGATATCTCGATGGAGCAGCAGACGCAAAACGTTGTCGCATGCCTGAAACGTCTTGCACCGATTGCCGAAGAGAATAACGTCCTGCTCTGTTGCGAATTGCTCAATCCGCTCGTAGATCACAAGGGCTACTTCCTGACGCGGACGGATCAAGCGGTGCCCATCCTGAAGGCGGTCGACAGCCCGAACGTGAAAATGCTCTTCGATATTTACCATCAGCAGATCACCGAAGGCAACGTCATCCGCAACCTGACGGCAAACATCGACAACATCGGACATTTCCACGTGGCCGACAATCCAGGACGCAAGGAACCCGGCACGGGCGAGTTGAACTACAAGAACATTTTCAAGGCAATCGCGAGCACGAACTACAAGGAATTCGTCGCTCTCGAATGCGGCCATTCGACCAAGAACTACGAAGACACCCTGAACGCCACGCTGGCCTGCCTCGACTTCTGAGGCGGCCTGTATCGGGTTTCAGCAGTACGATAGGGCCGCGCCACGGCGCGGCCCTATCGTTTCGTAAAAGCATGCGAAGAAAATAAAGACAATAGAAATTCAGAATACAGGCGACGGAATTCAGAATGACCAAGGAGTTCCGTGATTCCGTCCACCTGTTTCGTCCTGCGAGCCACTTGCCGCAACGCTGCGCGAGTGGCGAAAAGTAGAATGTCCCCGGAGCGGCGTTTTTTGTACGGGGGCCGCTGGAAATGTTATAGTTCGCATAACGTCGTGCTGTATCAGTCGCTATATACATATGGTGCAGTATCGGCAGCGAAAACAAGGCCAAGGAGAGTACATCATGCCACTGGTTCCCATGCGTCAAATCTTGGATGAGGCCGCGAAGGGCGGATACGGCGTCGGCGCCTTCAACGTCAACAATATGGAGCAGATTCAGGCCATCATGCAGGCGGCCCACGACACGAAGAGCCCGGTTATCATCCAGGCCAGCCGTGGCGCGCTCAAGTACAGCAAGATGATCTATCTGCGCAACCTGATTCAGGCGGCCGTCGAGGAGTTTCCGGAGGTGCCGGTGTCGATGCACCTGGACCACGGCAACAGCGTCGAGACGTGCATCGAGGCGATCAAACTCGATTTCACGTCGGTCATGATCGACGGTTCGCTTGCCGAAGACGGCAAGACGCCGAACACCTATGAAGCCAACGTGGCGATCACCCGCAAAGTGGTCGAGTTGGCGCATCCGCTCGGCGTGACGGTCGAGGGCGAACTGGGTTGTCTGGGCGGCATCGAAGACGGGCACGGCGCGGGGCTAAGCGTCGACGAAGTCAACGAGCATCTGACCGACCCGGCGCAGGCCGAAGATTTCGTGAAGGCCACGGGCGTTGACGCGCTCGCCGTCGCCATCGGCACGAGCCACGGCGCCTACAAGTCGGGCCGCAAGGACCCGGTTTCGGGCAAGATGCTGCCGCCAGTGCTCGCGATGGAGCGCATCCATCAGATACACGACCGGATGCCGAATTGCCACATGGTCATGCACGGTTCGAGTTCGGTGCCCCAGGAACTCGTCGACGTCATCAACCAGTACGGCGGCAAAATGCCCAACACATTCGGCATTGCCATCGAGCAGATTCAGGACGGCATCAAGCATGGCGTCCGCAAGATCAACGTCGACACCGACAGCCGCCTGGCCATGACGGGCGCGGTCCGAAAGCTCTTCGCGGAAAAACCCGAAAAATTCGACCCGCGCGATTGGCTCGGCCCTGCGCGCGAAGCCGCGTACCAAGTCTACCTTGCACGCATGACCGCCTTCGGCCAGGCCGGTCACGTGGGCGATTACATGGGGATGACCCTCGCTGACATGATAAAGGTTTACGCGGCTGCGAAGTAGACTGCCGTATTCCCCCTGAAAACACCATCGCGGGAAACCCAGCCGGGTTTCCCGCGATTTTTTCTTGCGTCAGCAATGCGCCGCGATCACTTCTGAGGCTGCGACGGAGGCGCGGACGGCTGCGATGGAATGGTCACGGAACCGGGCGTTGCCGCCGGGGACTGAGCTTCGGGGGGACTCACCTCGACCAACTCGACCTCGAAAACAAGCATTTTCGCGGGGGGGATGGTTGGAGGACGTCCCGCATCTTTATACGCCAGTTCCGAGGGGACGAACAACTGCCACTTATCGCCTTCTTTCATGAGTTGCAGGGCCTCGGTCCAACCCGCGATGACTCCGGTGACGCGAAACTCGCCTGGCCGGCCTTGCTTCTCGGAGCTATCGAACTCGGTACCGTCGGGCAACGTACCGCGATAGTTTGCCTTGACCTTGTCCGTAGCCGTGGGTGTTTTACCCGTGCCGGACTTGAGCACTTTGTACTGCAGGCCACTGGGCAGCGTTTTCACGCCTTCCTTCTTGGCGTTCTCTTCAAGGAACTTTATCTGTTCCGCTTTGTTTTCCTCGATTTGTCGTTTTTGGTCCTCCTGCCGCTTGGCGAGCATGGCCTGCTGAAAACTCGTCATGGCCTGCTTCATGTCCGCGTCGGACACCAGAGTGTCTTTGCCATCGAGGGCATCCTGCATTCCCTGGAATATAAGCGCCCGGTCGAATTCCGCTTTGGTCTTCTTCAGACCGGTGCCCATTTGCACCCCCACGCTATAGCTCACCTTCTGAATCTCGCTCATGTCGCCAGGCGCTGGGGCTTGCGCCGGTTTTTCATCCGCAGCGTAGGCCAGTCCCACGACACACAGCGTAATAATCGCGATACCACAAAACCATGTCTTGCACATGTTCGGCTCCTTTCTGTGAATGGCCGCGAGTAGTGTACGCCGAGCAGTCCCATCGGTGCAAGCCGCGCCTTTCGAGGCGTCATGAAAAATGTTGACAGTCTCTCTGTCTTGTGATAGACTTTGAGCGGTATATAACGTCTTTGGCAGTATTCCTTTAGGGAGGAGGGTAAGCCGGTGGATTTTAGGAAGAAAACCTGGATTACGGTAATTGCGGGCGTCTTGGTGGTGGCGCTGTTACTGAGCGTAGCCCCGGTCATGGCACAGAGCTATGACCCGGACGACGATGTGCCCCGTACCACCGGCATCGAGAAAGCGTTAACCAAGCTGGGCCGCGGCTTATCGAACGTCATGCTGGGTTGGGCGGAAATCCCCGTCACATTCGACACGAAACTCAAACAAGGCAAACCGCTGGCGTACCTGCTGGGCGTGGCGCCTGTGCTGGGTGCGGCTCGAGCGATCATGCGCACATCCACGGGCGTGTTTGAAGTGTTCTCGTTTCCGTTCTCCGACCGCAACACAAATTACGAGGCGATCCTCGAGCCGGAGTACATCTTCTGAACCAAGCGATTGCCTGGAAGAAACAAGGGGCCGGATGGGTGGGACGATTGACCCTGACGGACAATCGGCAGGGAAACATCGTTCTCGTCGGAACGCGGCAGAACCCGAAGGGAGCGGTGCTTGTCTTGCCGGGCGACGCGGGCGCACCCGTGCAAACGGTCCCTCTTCCCATGGCGCTAACGCTGGTTCATTGCGCCAATGCGGTGGAAATCATGTGCGTGCAGGAGCGCGCCTTCGGCAATAACGGCCTCCCCCAACCATCCGAATCTTGACGAATTGTGAAAAAACCCTACGATATCGACGCATTGCTGGACGAGGTGATCACCTTGCCCAGCCTGCCCAGTTCGGTGGCGCATATCATGCGGCTCGTCAGCGATCCGCAATGTGCGTTGTCCGCCGTAGCGCAAGCCATTTCGTCCGATCCGCCGCTCGCCATGAAAACGTTGCGCTTGGTCAACGCCGCCTGCTACGGTTTGCGCCAGCAAGTCGGCACGATCGAACACGCGGTCGTACTGCTCGGGATCAAGGTCATCAAGAATCTCGCGTTCACGGCGACCGTCTTCGACATCATGAAAGGCAGCGTCGAGTCGTTTTTTCTGCACAGCATATTCTGCGGCGCCGCCATGCGCGCACTCGTCGAGAGCGGCCATCCCAACTCACAGGTCCAGTCTGGCGAAGAGGCATTCGTATGTGGACTGCTGCACGATATCGGCAAAGTCTTCCTCGACGAATTCCTGGCCGAGGAATGCGCCGAAGCGGCCCAACTCAGCCGCATCGAGCAAATCCCCTGCTACAAAGCGGAGAAACAAATCATCGGCGTGGACCACGCCGAGGTCGGCGCACGCCTCGCGCGCAAGTGGAAATTGCCCGACGGCATTGCCGACGGCATCGCCTGCCATCATGACCTGCCGCGCTGCAAAATTCCGGTGCACCAACAGGTGGGCGCGATGATAAGCATCGCGGATTTCATGTGTATCCGCGCCGGCCTTGCCGCGAGCGAGAACACCGTGGTCGTCGTGAGCGACGATGCGTGGCGTATGGCCAATGTGACGAGTCCCGAAATACCCTTAATCCTCGACAAATTCTTCGTCGCGCTGCCAACGGTCCGCGAGCTTATGACCTTGGCCACATAGGATCGGTCGTGCCCGCACCATAGCTGTAGGCTGTAGGAAGTGCGAGCCTACAGCCTCACTTCCTACAGCCTTGGATAAGTATGCATCTCGTTCGATTCACATGCGACGGATTTAGATCCTTGCGCGCGGTCGCGTTCGATCCCGCGCCGGGCGTCAACCTCATCACCGGCGACAACGCCCAGGGCAAAACCTCCCTGCTCGAAGCCATCCTGTTCGCGGCGACCGCGCGCAGCCATCGCACCTATGCCGAGACCGAACTCGTGCGCACAGGGGCGGACTTCTTTCAGATCCGCGCCGATGCCCAACGATCGGGGCGCGAGATCGCGATCGACGCCCGGTGGTACCAGGGCGTGAAACGGTTCCGCGTCAACGACGTCCTCCAATCGCGCATCAGCGACATCCTCGGCAAACTCTGCGTGGTCCTCTTTTCGCCCGAAGACATCGCACTCATCAAAGGCACGGCGGCCCACCGCCGAAAATTTATCGACATGGAACTCTCGCAGGTCAGCCCGCCGTATCTCGCCGCACTCCAACACTACCGCCAGGCCCTGCGCCAGCGCAACGAGCTATTGCGCGCACACAATCCAGAACCAGCACTGTTAGACGCGTGGGATGCACAACTCGTGCAATATGGCTCGGCGCTCGTCCAGGAACGCGCGGCATTCATCGCACGCCTGTCGCATCATGCCGCCGCAGCGTACCACAACATCGCCGCAGGCGAATCGATGTCGCTCGCCTACGAACCCGACGTTGCAACCGGCGACGACTTCGGCAAGGTTTTGGCCAAGACCCGCGCCGTCGATATTCGACGGCGCGCCACGACGCGCGGCCCTCACCGCGACGACCTCGATTTCCGCGTACAGGAACAGCCCGCACGCTCATTCGCATCGCAGGGCCAGCAAAAGACCGCCGCACTCGCCGTCCGCCTCGCCGAACTCGAACTCGTCAAGGAACGCACCGGCGAGTATCCTATACTCATGCTCGATGAAGTCTTTTCGGAACTCGACGAACACCGGTCGCGCCAACTCATCGAGGCGCTCGACCCGGCCGTGCAATGTCTGTTGACGGCTACCGCAGTCAACTATCGAGCCTGCGCGAACGACCTCCGACAGCGGGCCTTCCTGAACCGCGAGCACGCGGTATTTCGCATCGCGCGAGGCGAACTTGAAAAAGAATAAGCCCGAAAGCGTCGGCGACATCCTCGCCAAACTCGTCAAGACGACCCAACTCGGACGCCAGATCGAAGAGGCCCACATCTGGACATGGTGGCCCGAAATCGCCGGTCCCACTCTCGCCGAGCACGGCCGTCCCCACGCCGTCCACGAGGGAAAATTGACCATCGAAGTCGACAGCACCGTCTGGATGAACAAATTCGCCTACTACAAATGGGACATTCTCACGCGGATCAACCGGCGCGCCCACCACGAACTCATCTCAGACATCTTCCTCCTCCTAACCCCCGACGAGGAACCCCTTCAAGGCACGCAACCGCCTACGGAAGATTGATCGAGGCTGGAAGTGCGCATCGTTTTATGGCTTGTGGTATGATTATGTTTCTGAAGAAACCAGGAACACGGAGGGAATCGCATGTTCACCGAAGAGCCGCAAGATAAAGGACCTAAGTTCGTCGGACAAAAGGGTTCGCCGTTCAACTTGGCGGACCTGCCCCCAATGCCGGGCTGGGTGAAGCGCATCGCCGTGATTGTCGTGATCGTTCTGGTGGTGCCGCTGGCCTTCGTCGCATCCATCTTCGACTACGTCAAGCCCAGCGAGTTCGGCATCAAGGAAGTCAAGATCGGCATGACCCGCGGCATCCACGAACGCGCCTACGGACCAGGATATTGGTTCGTGAAGCCGTTCGGCATGGAGCGGATGTACCATTTCCCGCGACACGTCCAGGTGCTCGAACTGACGTCGACGGAGTCGACCGACCAGAAAAGCGCATCGCACACGTTCGACCGGGCCGCGAAGATTCAGACATCGGACGGGTTCTTCGTCGACGTAGACGTGACCATCATGTACCGCATCGTAGACCCATACAAGCTGATGACGACGCTCGGGCCGGGGATCCTCTACCATACCAACGGCATCCTGCCAAAGGCGGAGCCTATCCTCAAGCAGGCCCTGGGCGAACTCAAGACGGAAGATTTTTACAACAGCCCCATGCGCGTCGAGAAGGCCGAGAAGGCCAAGATCGCGCTCGATGCGGAAATTGCTCAGAAGGGCATGAAGGTGGACCAGATCCTGATCCGTTATTTCAAGTACAGCGACGAGATCCAGAAAAGCATCGAGGCCAAGAAACTCCAGGACCAGTTGGTCTTCAAGAACCAGGCCGAGGCGAAAGCCAACACCGAGGAAGCCGCTATCAAGAAAACCAAGGAAGAAGGCGAGGTCAACGTCAAGGTCGAGTTAGAGGGGGGCGAGGCCTACAAAACCGAGAAGACTGCCGACACGGAGTTATACACGCGTAAGAAAGGCGCCGAGGGCAAGCTCCTCATGCAGATGGCCGAGGCACAATCCACGGAGTGGAAAAACGCGGTCATGCAGTTGGCCGGTAACGACCGCAAGGTCGCCATGGAAATGACCAAGGTCCTCGAAGGCATCGACCCGATCATCGTGCCGTGCGGCGGCGAAAACGGCGTCAATCCGCTCGCGCTCGATCCCATGCTCAAGATGTTCGGCGTCAATATCGAGGCCGGCGCGGCCACCGGACCACCGCCAAAATTGCCACCGCCGATGGAACTAACGCCTTTACTCGAAACAACGCCTTCACCCGAATCTACGCCAGCCGCGCCCGTGGAAGGAGCTGTAAAATGAAGCACATAAGCGTATTACGTCTTGCAGGCCGCCTGACGGCCGCCGCACTGCTGCTGATTCTCGTGACGGGCTGTGTACCCCGTTCAACCGGTCCAACGGAAGTGGGCGTCCGCACGCGCAAGTTCGCATTGCTCAGCAAAAAAGGTGTCGACGACCAAGTCTATCCGCCGGGTTCGACCTTTTTCTTCGTGCCGTTCCTCAACGACTGGAACACGTTCGACACGCGCCTAAACACGCTCGATATGAGCGGCTCGGCAATAAAAGGCGACCGGAAGGGCCGCGACGACCTTCTGCTCAAGACGGTCGACGGCAACGACATCAGTCTCGATATCGTCGTCTCGTGGCGCATCGATCCGAAAAAGGCGTCGTTGATCCTCCAAAACGTCGCATCCAACATGGACGAGTTAAAGGAAAACATCATCCGCACGGTGACGCGGAGCAAGCCGCGCGATTTGTTCGGCGAACTGAGGACGGAGGACTTTTATCTCGCCGACAAGCGTAACGAAAAAGCGCAAGCGGTCATCAAGGCGCTCAACGAAATTCTCAATCCCTACGGCGTGATCGTCGAAAACGTCGGCACGAGCGACTACCGGTTCAATCCCGAATACCAGAAAGCCATCGAAGAGCGAAAAATCGCCGAGCAGCGCGTCGAGGTCGCCAAATCGAAAAAACGCGCCACGGTAGAAGAATACCTCGCCAAGGTCGAAGAGGCCAAGGGCGAGGTATCGCAAATCAAGGCCAAAGCCGACGGCGCATATAAGCAGGAAGTCATCAAGGCGGATGCCCAATATAAGCAGATGGAACGGCAATCCGAGGCCATCAAGGCCGAAGGCCGCGCCGAGGCAGAAGGCATCCGCAAGATGAACGAGGCGCTAAATGGCCCCGGCGGCGAGGCCATTGTCAAACTGGCGATCGCGAAGGCGCTCGCAGGCAAGCGAGTTGCGCTGATACCCATGGCCGGCGGATTCGACGTCCGCTCGACGAACATCAATTCACTGCTCGAACTCTACGGCGCTAAAGCCGTGGCCCAGCCAGCGCCGCCAGCGCCCGCCAAGAAATAGGACGAATTGCCCTTGTCACGTTAGGCCGACCTATCGACCGAGGGACAGACTTCGTGTTCCGCGAAGACCGGGCGAGCGGAGGATTGTGTCTGTTTCCGTGCAAACTTCGTTTCTTGTCCTGCCATGCACTCCCCGGCTACAATCGATAAGAAGGAATCAGGCATATGACGCAACGAGTGATCAAGAGCCCGCATGAGAACCTCGCCGATGCCATCGAGCACGTCGAGGACGGCGAGCCCGTCCTTCTCGAATACGACGGCAAGCCGCTGGCCGCGATCATCTCCATAACGGACCTCAAACTCCTCGAAGCGTACATCGAGCAACTCGAAGACCGAATCGACCGCGAAGAAGCCGCCAAAAACCTCGCGGAAATCGCGCGCGAAGGCACCGTCCCCTACGATGTTGTAAGGCGCGAACTCCACCTCGACAGTGAATAGGTGCGCTACGGAAAAAGAGATGGCGCAGGCGGAATGCCTGCGCCATGTGAATCTGGTGATTTGTTGCCGCTTACTTCGCGGGACGTCCGAAGACTTCAACTTCGATAAGGTGATTCATGTCGTTGGAGGTGTTGCCGTTCGAGTAGAAGCGGACATAGCGGCCCTTGGCGCCTTTGCAATCGATCAGGCGGCCTTCGCTGGTCTCGATGTATTCCTTGTCGCTGCCGACGCCGAGTTTTGCCGAATTGTCGTGGTCGTTGTTATAGACGGCCTTGACGTCTTTTACGAAATCCTTGTCGTCGGAAATCTGTACGACTACATCGCGGTAAACGCGGGCCTGCGAGTGGTAATGCCACATCACGATCGCGAAAATCTCGTTCGTAGCACCGAGGTCGATCTGCTCCCATTGGATGCCGGGTCCGAATTCGATGAAGCTGCCATCGGCGCCTTCTTTATCGGCATCGGTCACCATCTTGGTTTCGCCGATGATCGGCTCGGAATCGCTGGCGGTAACGGGTTTGCCGGCGGCCACGTTGGTCACGCCCTTCGGGGCCATGAACGGCGGGCGCTTTTCGCCGGTGGGCTTTTCGAGGTTCGGGGACGTGATGTTCTTTGGCGTACCCACGAACATCGGTTTCGGCAGTTTGAGATCCAGCGGGGCCATATCTTCTGCGAACGCCGAGGCGGTCCCGACCGCCGCAAACGTCAATACCGCCGCCACTGCTACCCAGTACATCGTGCTCTTGCTCATTGCATTCTCCTCTTGCCATGCACAAACGGCCAGTTCACTGCGCCGTCAGGCGTTACGGTCTACCAACTACTGACTACTTGCTACTTCTTCGACTTATGGCTATCCTTGATGGTTTCCCACCACTGCGGATGATGCTCTTCGGCCCACATGCGGCTGACTTTGCCGAACATCATCGCGCCCAACGTACCGGGATTGGCGATGGTGCCGAGATACAGATGCGTAATCCCCGCAAGAACGAACAACAGGGCCGCGTACCGATGCACCTGGTACACGAGGTCTTGGCCTTCGGCATCGAAGACGGGGAAGATCCGGCCCAGTCCCGATATCAACACAACCGCGCCCAGAAATGCCGCCGCCCACAAGTAGGCCTTCTGACCGGCATTGAAGCGTCCGGCGGGGGCGTGTTTGCCAAACCACAGGTAACCGCCAAGACGCAACGCCCAATCCCAATCGAGGGGAACGAACATGCCGTCTTTCGCCCACGTGAGCGCCATTACCGTCAACGCCGCCGTGAACACCGGGACCGCCGCAACATGCAACAGCCACCACCAACCGTGGAGGGGACTTCCCAGAACGAGCACGCTGTAGAAACCCGTGCACGCCAAACCCAGAAAACTCAACACCGTGATACTGTGAACGAGCCGTTCCCAAATGCCGAAGCGCTTGACCTTCCGCGCCTGCTTCGGGTCTTTCAGCCGCTTTGGACCGAATAGGACAAAGTGGCCGAGAACCGCCGCAACGGTCGCCACCATTCCAATCGCCGCTATCAATCGAAACATCTATCGCTTCCTTAAACCGTAAGTCCGGCAGTAGGAGTCAGGAGGTTGCAGGCTATAAGCTTTTTGGAGTGCGAGATACGCCGCGTCCACAACGTCCATTCCGTCCACTTCGTCCATGCCCTCGCAATCTACAATCCGCAACCCGCCGACTAGTCCTTCTTGGATCCCATCGCCACGAATGCGCGAAACAAACCTTCGAGTCCCACCAATCCGTAGTGCAGTAACGCAAAAATCAGGAAAACACCGAGAATCGCCACCAACGCGATGTATATTTTCCAGTTCTCGACACCTTCTTCGAGGACGCCCAGGAACCTCGGGCTTAGACGCTCGAACGCGTACATCTTGGTCGTAACGACCGGTCCAAGATTGGCCGGCGCGTCGGCCTTCACCTGCGCACTGAAAAAGCCGTTCTCATCCGAGTGGCAGTCGGTGCAACCGCCGGAACCCAGCGCCTGGGCCGCCGGGCGCACATCGTGCGCGACCGGCCACGCATACGGCTTGGCCGCTTCATGATCCGACGCCACCAGCTTGCCGCCCGACGCGCGGTACAGCTTGCCTGCCGCGACATACACCGGTTCGCCTTCGCCCTTGTCAACTAGCCGAGACAAAATAGTAGCAATCTGCGAATCCGTCAGCGGCGGGATCTCCGGCGCTTCCTCGGGTTCTTTCGCAACCGCTTCTTCGGTTTTTGCCTCGGCTTTGTCGCCTTCGCCTTCGCCTTCGGCCGACTTTGCTTCGGCCTTCGCTTCTGGCGCCGACGCCGGATCGCTTTCACCGGATGATGAATCGCTTTTCTTCTCGGCGGCCGACTCGGCGGGTTGCTCCGCTGGTGCAGTTTCCGCAGGAGCCGTTTCCGCAGGTGCAGCTTCCTTGGCTTTGGCCTGTTCCTTGGCCATGGCTTCTTCCTTGCGCAGGGCCACGACCAACGGCTTCACGTCTTCGGGCAGAATCGGTTTGAGCTTGCCGTCTTTCAGGAAGGCCCAAAACGCCGGGTACATCATGTTGTGCGGAGCGATTACGCCGTTATCCTGGCGGATGAAGACCGGCGACAAGATATAAGGGACCGTGGTATCCCACTGCGCGCGTCCATGAATGCCGAGCCGGTTGGCGCGCGCCGTGCGTACAAGTCCGGTTTTGTCGGCGTTCGGCCACACGCCCGAATGACACGCGGTACACGTCAGTTTCTCGAGATGGATCGGCGGCAGGCCCTTGTGCAGCGGACGCGGAGCGCCGAGGCGTCCACCCATGCGTTCGACGCCTTGCGCCGATTTGTCGCCCAAGTGGCAGCCGCGGCAGGTCAACGATGCCGCGTTGCCGGCGTGCTGCTCGCCGTCGTAGCCGCGCACGATATCGTGCGATAGCCCGTTGCGGTGACAATCGGTGCAGCGCAAACCCGCCGCGACATGGACATCCACGTCGGATCCCCACAGCGCATTTTTATCCTGGTCGGCGCGAATCGTCGAGTGGCAGAAGTAGCAATGATCCACCGACGGACTGTCCGTCACGTCGAAGAACACGAGGCCCTTCTTGTTAAAACGGTTGGCGGCATAGTCCACTGTCGGCGCGGCCGCCCATGAGCTATCGCGATTCGGGCCATTCATGAAATCGAAGTAATCCGGCAAACGCGACGCCATATTGTTCACGATGCCCAAGCCACTCGCACCCGTCGCGGCCCAGCGGAAATTCTCGCGGCCCGCCTGGACGGCCCACTCGCTCTGGTTGAGTTCGTTGGCCGCGTTATGGCATCCGAGGCAATTGATTTCGAGATGGCCGGAGATCTCCCATCGCGCCTTCGGATTCAGTTGCGGATCCTCGCGCTCGCCCATGTCGCCGCCGGGCATGTGACGCCCGAAACGTTTGGTAAAATCCCAATAGGTAAGACCGGCATCGGCAGGATTCCACGTGCCGGACCAGCCGCGATACGACACCGGCAACTGCGTGCCCGTTTCTTCGTCGGCCACCACCCACGGTTCGCCCGGACGCCCCGGCAGCGTATTGCCCGCCGTCGAGTTGAAATGCCAGCCCATGGCGATCTTGTCGTAATCGTGGCAATCGCCACAGGTCATTTCGGTGGAAAACGGCTGGGCCGGGTTGTCCGTAGACAGGACTTTCTGGCCCATATCGTCGAAAAGCGGAATCCGATGAACGGGCCGCGCACGGCTGCCATCGACAATCACATGTTTCTTGGGCGGCGCGGCAACCGCCACCACGGCCACGGCGCATAGAAACGCCACTGATAGCGACGCCCGATGCATAGTCTGCTGCTTCATTTCGTCAAACGCTTCCTTATAATTAGAAATTAGAAATTAGAAATTATGAATTACTAATTACTAATTCCTAATTACTAATTACTATCTCAAGCCTTGAACTCCTCCGGTGTGAACGTGAGCCGCTGGCCCGCTTCCACGGCCTCGTTGACCTTGAGCACCGCCACGGCGGTCTCGTAACCGATCTCGCCCGGACAGCTCAGCGGCGTTCCCAATCGGACCGCATCGAAGAAGTTTTCGAGGTGGGCCTGATGCGGTGGTTTGTTGAATTGGATCGGCAGCGGCCACGCATCCGGCGGCGCCGAGACGCGCACATCCACGGCCACATCCTTGGATTTCGGACCGCTCGGCGCGGCTGACGCCATCTGTGCCAAAAGTCCCTGATTCACG
This sequence comes from Candidatus Hydrogenedentota bacterium, assembly GCA_903925285.1. GTDB lineage: Bacteria > Hydrogenedentota > Hydrogenedentia > Hydrogenedentales > SLHB01 > DSVR01. The sequence goes on from CAIYET010000316.1 coordinate 19,511, forward strand.
AAGGGGTTCCAATCCGGCGCATGCGTCTCGCGCAGCAACGCGTCGCCAAGCGGCGGCACTTCCGAGATGGCCAGCGTGCCATTCTCGCCCATGAACCGCTCGTAGAACCCGCCGTTGCTGGTCGTCGTCAGCACTTGATAGAACGCGCGTCCGATACCTTCCGCGTTTTCGTACTCATAAATAGCCAACACATTGTCATACCACTCGTGGTTCACATAGTAATCGACGCCACCGGACGCATACACGGCCCTCGGCATTACGCCGAACACCCAACTGAAAATATCGATCTGGTGCGATCCGAGATCGACGATCGGACCGCCGCCGTACTTCTTGTACCAGCGCCAGTTCCGGAAATGGTGCATCGACGCGTACCCGTACTTCTCGAGCGTCGCCGGGTCGATTTCGTACTGTTTGGGCCAGCCGAGATCCTGGCTCGCGCTCTTCGACCGGTTCCACTGCGCGTAGGCGTGCGTCACGCGGCCCAGCAATTTGTTCTCGTGTACGAGCCGGTTGATCGCGTGCTGGTAACGCGGATTGCTGCGGCGCTGATGGCCGATCTGGAGGAGCTTGCCCGTTTCATGCGACGTGATTACCATCTCGCGCGCCTTTGCGAGACTGTTGGACATCTCCTTCTCGCAATACACGTGATGGCCCGCCTTCATCGCCGCGATGCTATGCTCGGCATGCATGAACTCCGGCGTCGCCACGATAACCGCGTCGATATCCTTCTCCGTATCCAGCAACTCGCGGTAGTCCACATAGGCGTTGACCGGATGCCCGAATTTCTTGAGCATGCCCGACCCGCGTTTGCGGCTATATTCCCAAATATCGCACACCGCCTTGAAACGGATGCCCGGGATGCGCAACATCGCATCCATCAGAACCTGGCCTTCCGCGCCGACGCCAATCAGTGCGACATTCAACTGCGTCGCCTTCGATTCCGGCGAAACCACCGCCGGCGCGACGGCCGCAGCCGCAGCCGCTTGCGCGAACGCCTTGCTGGCAAACATCATCCCAGCACCGGCCCCAGCCGTCGTCATCAAGAAATCGCGGCGGGTTGATCCCTTGCCATGTTTCCTTACCGCATCGGCGTCCCGCGTCAGGACAATCGTCTCCTCGACCGCGCCCGACGCGCCCTCGATCTTTTTCTCACGCATGCGCATACCTTCTCCTGCTTCTTACCATACACCTACGAACATCCATTGACGCAATTTTACCCCAAAACGATATGCGAATCAAAGGGAGCCTTCCCCAGTCGCACCAACTCCTCGTTCAGACGATCCAACAACGCCCGATTGTCTTGCCGGAGGCTCGCGCGCTTAGAACTAGAATCAAGAATAGCAAGGCAGGACCTTCGCGCATCGCGCGCTACCAGCCCCGCCTTGCGTGTCGGGATTTGCCCCGGTGCCTTGCGGCGACGGGGGCAGGACGTCATCCGGTTCGTCAGGCGCCATCCGGCGCTTCCTGTCGGGCTGAGGCCAGCCGGAACCCAATGTTGTTGTTCCGGTTCGACGGGTTAAGGTCATGCCCAACTCGCATCGATTCAGGCAATCCGGTTTGATTTCCAAGCCAAGCGCCTGCTCGAGGTATGCGGCAACCTCGCTTCGCCATGCGGTCCATGGTGAACAGAAAGCGTTGAATGATATAATCCGTCACGCAGAGACGTAGCGAATCTCTGTTGGCGGCGTGCGAACATAGCCCCGAAAGGAGAATGCACGAATGCAGATAACCATCAGCATCGACGACAAGCTGTACGACGTCATTCAGAGATTGGCGCGCAGGCAAGACGCTTCGCCCACGGACGTGATCGCACGCTACGTGGCGGGTATCGGCGAGACGGAGGCTTGTCCCCGATCGCCCGTCGGACTGTTCGCCGACGAAGCCGGCCTCATGGACGCGATCGTCCAGGACGCCATGCAAAGCAGGGAGCGCGATCCATTGAGGACGCCCTGATGCGCAGGTGCATCCTCGACACCGACATTCTTTCCGAGGTGTTTAGAGCCAAGAACACACGCGTGGCCACGCGCGCGGAGGCATATCGGACCACGGTTGGGCCGTTGATTATGAGCGCGGTGAGTCTCATGGAGATCGTCAAAGGCTTGTACAAACACCAACGCCCGGATCTCGAAGAACGCATTGCGGCGCAAACGCTCGACGTCCAGATATTGCCCTTTACGAGCGATACCGCCCACATCGCGGGGCGAATCTATGCCGATCTCGAACGCAACGGACAGACGATTGGCAGAGCCGATCCCATGATTGCGGCAACGGCCATCGAGCACGATCTCACCCTGATCACCGGGAATACGGCACACTTTCACCGCATCCAGCGCCTCGGACACCCTCTGCTGATAGAAGACTGGCGGGATTAACACCAGCAACTGCGCCCGTATCTCTGGGCAAGCCACACCTTCCTTGCCTCCGCGTCCACAGCCGGAATGTCGAAAAACTTATACTGCATCAAATCCTCCAAAAAATCCGCTGGGGCTGCGCTCCCAGGCCATGCTTTACTTGAACTCGACTGCTACCGCGAACCAGTAGCGGCTACGGGGCGGCTCCGCACGCCCCTACGCTCGCAACCGGTTCGCTCTGCCTGACTTGACCCGACAGGAACTAACGAACTGAGGCCAGGCGGAACCCAATGCCGTAGCTCCGGAACGACGGGTAGTAGTAGTCCCGAAGCGCAGAGCGGCAGTACCCGGCGAGGATGCCCCAGCCGCCGCCCCGGAACAACCGGTCCGAGGCCCTAGGCGAATCGATCCACGCACTCCCATTCGTCGGCGCGCCCGTGTAACTGCCGTGGTAATCATCTTCGCACCACTCATATAGATTTCCACTCATGTCGTAAAGCCCGAATGCGTTCGCCAATTTACCGCCCACGGGTCTGCTACCCCTAGGACTGTTGTTGCCGCAAAACCACATGTTTAGACTGCGCGTGCCTTCGTTTTCACAATCGTCGCCCACGCCCAGCGAATCCCCGAAATAGAACCGCGTCTGCGTACCCGCCCGGCAGGCGTATTCCCACTCCGCTTCGCTGGGCAGCCGCATCGTCGCCGGACCTTGGCTGGTCGCCGTGATGTGGTTGTTCAATGCCGTGACGAAGTTCCGCGCATCGTCCCACGAGATGTAGTACGCGGGATAATTGTCGCCCAAACCATAGTTCCAGGTCGGCGCGTATTGGGGCATCACCGCGAGCCACTGCGCCTGCGTCAACTCGTACTTGCCCATGTAGAAGTCATAAATGGTCACCGTATGGACAGGACCTTCGGCGTACCAGCGGCTGCGCTCCGTGTCCGGCGAGCCCATCTGGAACGACCCGGCAGGAATCCGCACCAGCACCAGCGGCACGCCGCCGGGAAGCAGGATGGTCACTTCGGCGGGAGGACCACCGCTTTCATCGGCCGTAACGCGGATGCGGGCATAAGGCATGTCTTCGTTGGGATAATCCGCAGCGATGTTCCACGCGATGTGCTTCGTCCCCGGCGTCACGCCCGGACCCACGTCGCCCGACAGGTGCGCCAACGGCAACGTAGTGGGGAACGTCGCGCCGCCGTCCTTGGAAAACATTACGCTGATGGCGCACGGGACGGTCCCGCCGAGATTGTAGGTGATATCCACTTGCGTGCCGCCGGCGTACGGGCCTTGCGTGAAGGCGACGTTCGTAACCGTCGTCGCTTGAGCGAACGCTGCGGGCGCGGCGATCAGCGCCGCCAACACGAGCAGCAGCAACGCACCGGCACGATTGCGGCGTCTGGCAAGAACAAGAAGACCCGCCCCCAACAGCGTCAGCGCCAACGGCCAAGTATACAATGGAATTGGCGCTCACCTATCCACGAAGCACTGTCGTATGCCGGGTCAATCGGATTGCCCACGGCGTCTTGCAGGCCCGTGGCCGTCACCGTGAAGGTTGTGGTGTACATCTCGCCTGAGAGCCACGTGAGGGTATACGGTTCGCTACCCGTTACCTCGGTAGGATGCATGGTCAGCGTGCCCGTACCGTAGTCGAAGACCCAGTAGTTATCCGGCGTCGTGACACCCGGTTCGAGCATCGGCTCGCTGAACGTGACTTCGAGCGACGACGCTGACATCGGCGTCAGGCTGTTTAGCCTCGGCTGTATCGTCTCGAGCGCGCCGGTCGCGGACTCGCCGCTGACCGTCAATGCGTCGGCGCCCAAGCACACCGCAACAACCATCAGACTTGAGAACAACAGGACACGAAACATGAACCCGCCCTCCAGGTTACTTTCTTCGGAGCCTCTTGCAGAACCTCTTTGAATTCGGCTCACGCGAGTACACTGTAGGGTATGTTTGGCGTCAGCGCAAGTATGTTTTTGCTCATCACGGAAGACAGTCGAAATTTGGAGTGCGGCGGCTGCGACGCCGCTTTGGATGGATGATACGCCGGTGCTAAAGCTAGGCTTTAGGCTTTAGGCTGTAGGCGCACTGCCTACTGCCTACAGCCTACAGCCTAAAGCCTAAAGCCTTACGGAAAGCGGCAACCGGCACAGGATATTGGTTTCGGTTTTACTTGGCGAGTTCAGCCGCCACCTTGTCGAAATAGGCGACGCATTGGGCGATCTCGGGCACGGAGTTATCCCAATTGTTTTCGTATTCGATCGAGAATACCGCCTTGACGCCTTGGCGATGTATCTCGGTCAACCACGCCTTCACATCGCTCTTGCCGGTGCCCCACGGGACGTCGTGGGCGTCTTTGCTGGCTTCGTTGAGGTCTTTGAAATGGAAGCTGACGATGTGGCCTTCGAGTTTCTTGAGGGCCTCGAGCGGGTCGATGCCGGAACGCATCCAATGGCCCGTGTCGGCACAGGAGCCGATCATCTTGCTGTGGCCTTGGCAGTTCTTGAGGAGGGTCTCGTAATTCCAGTAGAGCGAGGGCTTCGGATGGTTGTGGATCGCGACGTTGATCTTGTATTCGGCAGTCAACTTGTCGAGCAAGTCGAAGGCACTGGCGGGCGGCTCGGACACAATGGTCTCGATCCCCATCTTCTTTGCGAAATCGAAGACCTTGCGGCATTCCTCTTCTTTGGGAGACAACCCGACCACGCCGTAGTTCACGAGCTTGACGCCGGCGGCTTCGAGCTTGGTCTTGACCATTTTCATGGTGTCGTCGGACATGTTATGGTCGAAGACCAGTTCGGGGTGTTCGGGACTAAGCTTCTGCCCCGGATACGCCTCGATATATTTCAGGCCCAGCGAAGCGGTCTTGTCCACGGCTTCGAAGAACGTGAAATGGTTGAACGAATAGGCCTGGCAACCCAAGCGCCATCCCAGCTTTTCGGCATTCGGCGCGCCTTGCGCCACAGCCGAACCCATCGCCAACATGGCAATGCCCAATACACAAACCGTCAGCAAGCTCTTCTTCATGTTCATACTCCTCTCAAGTCGTCCTCGGTTGCTATCTCGTTTTCTCGCTATTTGGAGTGCGGCGGCAACGACGCCGCTTTGTATTAAGCAACGCATCCAAAGCGGCGTCGTTGCCGCCGCACTCCAAAATGCACTAGATCCCATTCATCCTATCAAGTCAGCGTCCACGGCGCCCGCATGGGGCGTTTGCACATCTTCTGCGCCTCGGCGTCGTTTGTGATTATTTCCTTCACGGGATCCCACTGGATTTTGCGTCCGGTCAGCATGGCGATGTTACCCAGATGGCACATCGTCGCCGAGCGAACGCCAACTTCGACTGGCGCCATCGGCAGGCCGCGCGTGCGCACCGCGTTGAGGAAGTCCGCATGATGGCCCGGACTCCGCCCGAGGTGGATCTCGTTGGGTCCGATGCGTTCTTTGAGCAGACTCGGTTTACTGGCTTCCAGATTTCCGCCGTGGATATGCTCGAAGACCCAGCCGTCGGTACCTTCAAATTTGACGCCGCGCGGTTCGTTGGTCGTGCAGAGCATGCGAACACCGTTGGCGTACGTGAACTCGAAGTGGTAATCGACCGCACAGTCATACAAACCCTTCGTCAGAAACTTGCCCTGGCCGGTAATTTCGATGGGACCGGTATCGTCGGTCCCGTTGCCGAGTTGGCCGATGTCGATCACGTGCGCGCCGCGATCGGTCACTTCGCCGCCCGAATATTCGAGGATGTAGCGGAACCAGAAATGGCAGCGTTTCTCGGTGTAGGTCTCCCACGGGCACGGCCCAAGCCACATGTCGTAGTCGAGCCCCTCGGGGACAGGCATCGGGACGGGCAGCGTGCTGAGGTCGCGCGCATCCCATGGCAGGTTGATGTGAATCGTGTGCAGTTTGCCGATACGGCCATTGCGAACGAGTTCGCACGCATAGCGCGCGTTGTCGCGCGAGCGCTCGTGGCTGCCCGTCTGAAGCACGCGCCCATAACGCAGGATCGCGTCGCGGACCGCCGTGCCTTCGGCGACGGTGTTGACGAGCGGCTTCTCGCAATAGATGTCTTTCCCGGATTTCGCGGCGGCGATCGTAATCAGACCGTGCCAGAAATCCGGCGTGCCGATGCACACGGCATCGATATCCGTGCGCGCAAGCAATTCGCGAAAGTCGCCGTACGCCTTGCAGCCTTGGCTGCCGTACTTCTCGTCGACGATTTTCTTGGCGGCCTCGACGCGCGACTTATCGACATCGCATGCGGCGACCATCTGTACGCCGGGACTGTTCAGGAACTGGCGCATGTTGCCCGTGCCCTGTCCGCCGACGCCGATCGCGCCCATGACGATACGGTTACTCGGCGCGACGGCGCCGTCCGCGCCCAAGGCGCTCGAAGGAATGATATACGGAAACGCGACGGCGCCTGCGGCAACAGCCCCGGCCCGTTTCAGAAAACCGCGCCGCGATACGGGCGCGCCATGCATACTCTGTTTCGTCATTTCGTCAAACCTTTCCTTGAGGCTTTAGGCTTTAGGCTTTAGGCTGTA
>CAIYET010000317.1 GCA_903925285.1 Candidatus Hydrogenedentota bacterium
AACACAGGCACCTGGGAGCCGGACCGGACGCGTTTTCCCAACGGCCTCCGCGCCGTCAGTGACCATGCCCGCGCCAAAGGTATTAAGACCATTGTCTGGTTTGAGCCGGAACGAGTAGGCGATCCCGATTCCTGGCTGGCGAAAGAACATCCCGAATGGTTGCTCTCGAAGAAAGCGGAAACGCCTGCGGCGCCGAAGGACGGCAACTTTGGCAGTGGACCGGGCAGTCTACTGAACCTTGGCAACGAGGAGGCACGCAACTGGTTGATTGACCATGTGGATCGGACGTTACGGGAACAAGGCATTGATCTTTATCGCCAGGACTTCAACATGGATCCGCTTCCATTTTGGCGGGGCGCGGACTCGCCCGACCGGCAGGGCATGACGGAGAACCTTTATGTCCAGGGCTATCTGGCATACTGGGACGCGCTCCGCCAACGGCATCCCGATTTGCGGATTGATTCCTGCGCCTCAGGTGGTCGCCGGGACGACCTCGAAACGTTGCGTCGCGCGGTACCGTTAATCCGCAGCGACCATCTCTTCGAGCCAACCAGCCAGCAGAACCATCACTTCGCCTTTGCGTCGTGGATTCCCTATCACGGCGCGGGCTATGTGGTCGGCCATTCAGCGATTGGGTTCAAAGTGGAGAACGGAATCGAACCATACGGGTTTCGTTCCAATATGTCGCCCAGTCTGACTATCTGCTACGACATGCGGCGGACAGACTTGGATTACCGATTGGCCGAACGCCTGTTCACGCAACTCAAAACGATTCAGCCAAACTATCTTGGAGACTTCTACCCGCTAACCTCGTACAGCCTCGCCAACGACGTGTGGCTGGCTTGGCAATATGACCGGCCCGAAGCCGGTTCAGGCGTGGTGCAGGCGTTCCGCCGCCCGGAAAGTGGACAAGAGACAAAGACCTTCAAACTGCGTGGCCTCGATCCGAAGGCGACGTATGAATTGGAGAACTTCGACGGCGGCAAGGAAACCCGCATAGGCCGCGAACTGTTGGACGAAGGCATCACCATAACACTCCGCTCCAACCCTTCTGCGACGGTATTCGCTTACAAGCAATTGACGAATTAGGGAAGGCTACTATATATAACTGAACGCTACGGATATCTCGGCGCTAACGACACTTTCGTCGGCGCACGCAGGAGAAAATCAAGAGATGAATGGATCCGATCGAAGGACATTCCTGAAGTGTGCCGGCGCGGCCGCCGTTGCTGTAGGATTGCCGGGATGCACGACAATGAACAAACATGACGTGAGCAATACACCTGAAATCACGGTTAGGGTTGAAGCGCCTGCCAGTCCGCTTGTATCGAGGACCTTCGAGATCCTGAAGGTTCGACTTGAGCAGCGCTACTTATCCAGGGTAGTCGAGTCCGGCGTTCGGGCGCAGATTATTCTGGCCATCGATGACAGCTTGTCACCTGATGCGTTTCGCATTGATCAGATCGGCGCCGCAGTCCATGTCTTCGGTGGGACGCCGCGAGGCTTGCTTTACGGCGTCGGGAAATTTCTTCGGACCAGCCGGTATGATGGATCGTTTCAGCCTTCGCACTGGCGCGGGACATCAAAGCCCCATGGAACCCTGCGCGGCATGTACTTCGCGGCGCATTTTCACAACTGGTACCACCAGGCATCGAAGTCCGAGATCGCGCGGTATATGGAGGACCTTGCGCTTTGGGGAGTGAATGCCGTCATGGTCATCTTCCCGATGATCAACCTTCAGGATTGGAACGACCCACAGGCGGAGCCGGCCATGGCCATGTTGCGCCAATGCGCCCAATCGGCCCGGGAACTGGGGCTCCAGTTTGTCACCGGCGTAAACAACACGATGTTCATAGGCATTCCCAAACACATTCGGGCGACGCCACTGCCAGATCCGACAGGGCGGCGTGGGAACAGCGGGCACCCCATTTGCCCGAGTATCCCGGAAGGGCACGCCTACATCATGGCGAATGCCAGTCAGCTCTTTGAGAAGTTGTCGGATGTCGGACTGGATATCCTATGCTTCTGGCCGTATGACGAAGGCGGGTGCGCGTGTGAGAAGTGCCAACCCTGGGGGAGCAACGGCTACCTGAAGTTGTCGCGTGATCTGACGCACCTCGGGCGGACGTACTTCCCGAACCTGAAGACGATCCTCAGCACCTGGATGTTCGACACGCCACCTGAGGGCGAGTGGCAAGGACTGGCGGACGCCCTGGCCAGGGACAGGGAATGGGTAAACTACATCCTCGCCGATTCTCACGAAGACTTTCCTCGCTATCCGCTGGATGCCGGTGTGCCCGGCAAGCTGCCCCTGATCAATTTTCCGGAAATCAGCATGTGGGGCAATTGGCCGTGGGGCGGTTTTGGCGCCAATCCTCTGCCTGCCCGATTCCAGCGCCTATGGGACCAGGTTAAGCATGTCGTGGAAGGGGGCTTCCCGTACAGTGAGGGCATCTACGAGGACATGAACAAGACCGTGGTCCTTCAGTTCTACTGGGACCGGAACCAATCCGCTCGGACAACGCTGGAAGAATACATTGCCTATGAATTCGGTTCGGGGGTAACTGAAGATGTGCTGGCCATCGTTGACCTTATCGAGGCCGCTACGGGACGCTCCTTCCAGAAGCAGTCCGTGGACATCGAAGGAGTGCAACGCGCCTTTCAACTTTCGGAGGCCGTAAACGAGCGTCTGCCCGTTTGGGCCAGACAGAACTGGCGGTGGGAAATCCTGCATCTGCGAGCCGTGCTTGATCGTGAGCGTTTCGCCGGCGGCGGATTGGAGACTCCTGCCGCCGAAGCCGCCATGGTTCGTCTGATCGAAATCTACCACTGTCAGATGGAAACGGACGACCCGTATCATCATCGTGTTCGTCCCCCATTACAGCGAGCTGTATCTCGTTGCGGGGAATGTTGAACGCCAAGGCCTTGGCTTTCGATCGCGAGGAGAGGTGTTGGGATACCTTTATTCAAAAAAACGTCATGCCGTTTTCAATTCGTGCAATGCCCGCGCGCAAGGCTTCCGCGTGCGGCCCGCGCGCAAGGCTTCCGCGTGCGGCGTGTTTTCAAGTGCCGAATTTAGGTTTATCGGGGGCCTGTGCAGTAGATAGCCCTTTGGCCAATCAGATACGCCGGAACTTTCACTGTCCAATGTTTCTTCACGCAATTCAGTTGGCGGCCTTTCTATTTAGACTCATTCGCGTTACAATGTGAAGCGATTTCCGAGGGATCGATGGAAGCTGCGTCCGTTCTAATTGCACTCGTCGCCGCGCTTACGCCGGGATTACCGGCAAGCATGCCCGCGGATGGTTTGCTCCTTTGTTTCGACGCGGCGGATCGGGAGTCGTTGCGGCTCGATGGGGATCTTGTCGACTCGTGGACCGGCAAAACCTTGAATGGCCCATGTGCCGCCCTGGCCGCAGGAAAGCAACGTCCGCGATGGGTGTTACATGAGGGCGCGCAGCTACGTCCAGCCGTTCGTTTCGATGGCGTGGACGATGTCTTGCTCATTCCGTCGTTCGGACAGCAAGCGGACACGTGGTCGCTTATCATGGTGTGCGCACCGTACAGTCCCGTCAAGGGCGGCGGCCTGTGTTCCGCCTGCCCGAAGAACGGCCACGATTACGATCCCGGATTCACGGTGGACCTGTATCAGTCGTCGGCAGCCTTTGACCAGGTGAGCATCGAGGGGGCCGGGCGGATCGGTGGACAGAAAGATCAGTTGCAACGCTCGTTTCCCTGCGGCGGCATGCATGTGGTTGTTGTGGTTCGCAAACCCGAAGAGGTACGGCTGTTCATTGACGGCGCCAATGAAGGGGCCAGGCCCGTCACGCCCGCCAGCACCGTGATGGAAGAATTGCGGATCGGCGCGCGTTATTTTGCGGGCGCGGAACGGAACTATTTCCACGGCGAGATTGCGCAACTAATCCTATACAGCCGAGCCCTCGACGATGGAGAACGCAAGACAATCGAAGATTCCCTGCATGTTACCGACGAAGAGCGCGCGGCGGGTGAAACCGAAGCGGTTCGAGAAGCGGCGCGCATAAAGGAAAAACGCATGAGAAACCGAATGAACCCCCCGCGTGTCGTCCGGTCCTGGCCCAGCATCGAGCGGTTTCTCGCCGAGCGGGAACGCCTGCCAGATCTCGCGGCGCTGCCGGTACGAAAGGACATCAAGGAAGCCATTGCGCTTGGCGTCCGGCACATGAACAGCCTGTTCGACCACGACCGGAACGACGAGCCGTTCTTCTATGCGAACTGTATGGCCGATAGCACCGGCAAGATGTTCCACTCGGTAAATATTGGAATTCCGCATGTGGTGGGGCGTTGCCTGCTCGCGTGCATGGCCGGGGAAATGTCGGCGGGCGTGCCGTTTCCGGACGGGGGTCTCGCGATTCTCGAACGCTATTGCAAGAGTTCGTTCGACAATCCAGACAACCTTAACTCCTATTTCGATCCGGAGAAGGGTAACGCGCGGCTGATCGAGTTTCACAACATGCGTGAAGGACTCTACGGGTTGTGGGCGCTTGTGGTGGGACGCGATTCCGCATGGGCGCGCGAGAAGGCGCACGCGATGCTGGAGATGCTCGAGCGCATCACGGATGCGGAAGGCCGCTGGTCGGAGAAACGCATAGCGGAACTCGGTATGACGGATCGTTGTCTGGGTGTGGCGGTTCCGAACGCTACACGGATGGTTGACCCGTTGCTGGCCTATTACGATTGCACACAAGACCCGCTCGCGATGAAACTGGCCGAGGCATATGCGCGGCGCGGACTCGCCGAGATGTTTATGCGGGATGGCCGTTTCGCGCCAATGCCCCAGTCGTCCGGGCATGTGCATTCGATCACATCGTCGCTGAGCGGTATCGCGTCATATGCCGCAAGGACGGGGAATCGCGAAATGCTCGATGCGTGCTGCCGCATCATGGACGTAGGCGTTCCTGAGTATTTCAGTTCGTGGGGATGGGGCGACGAGGTCTTTCCGGACCATCCCGCCGATGAAATCTCGCGCGGCGAGATCAACCAGACCGGCGACGTGGTTCGCACAGCGCTGATCCTCGGCGATGCGGGATTCGTGCGGTTCTACGAAATGGCCGAACGCTATCTCCGCAGCATGCTGCTTCCGACGCAGCACCGAGAATCCGAACTGCGCACATTCCTGAAGGACAAGCAGCCGCCCGCAGACGATTCGGAAAGGGACGTCCTCGAACGGACGATTGGCGGCTATGCCATGCAGCTTCCGAACGATAGAATGCGAAAGGGCGACTGGCCGCTGAGCACGCTCGACATCACCTCGGGCGCGGTTCACGCAATGAGCGAATGCTACCGCCACCGCGTCGAATTTCGAAACGGCGTATGCAGCGTCCGTCTCCTGTTCGATTGCGACAATGATTTCGTGACGGTGCGTAGCGGCCTGCCGTTCGACGGCCGCATCGATTTCACCGCGAGAAAGCCGATTGCGAACCTGCGCATGGCGCTTCCGGGATGGATTGACGAAAAGAAAGTTCGCGCGACGGTGAACGGCGAGCTGCAGAACGCCTCGGTGAAATCAGGCTACGTCGAACTGGGTACATTGGAACCCGGCGAGGCGGGCTCGATAACCTTCGACATCCCGTGCAGGGAAGAAAAAGAAACCGTGGACGGCATCGAGTACAAGACCCTTTGGGTGGGAAGCCAGATCGTCGAAATCCTTCCCCGGGGCGAAGTGAGCCTACTGCCGTTCTGATCTTGGAGGAACGACAAAAGACATGAACGCTCTCCGAGTGAAATCGGAATTGAGGAAGCCAGACGTCGTCATTCCGAGGGCCAGCAACGCGTTCTCGTCTATCTGTACTCGAGCGGGAGGATTGATGTTTTGAGGTTATTAAAGTATCGAATGGAAGCCGTGTGCAGAACGTTATCTTGGACGCAACGTTTGATTCCCGTATTGTTGTTTCTGATGGCCACAGGAGTTTGTGCAATGGAAGACATGCCCGGAATGTCCAGTGGTCTAATCACGCATCAGGATTTGTTCAACAGCAAGATGCGGGAAGGCGTGGCCTGCTACCGCATCCCGGCATTGGTGACGGCGCCGAACGGCGACCTCGTCGCGGCTATGGATGAGCGCGTGGGGTCTTGCGACGATTTAGGAACGAACAAGGACATCAACATTGTCGTGCGCCGCAGTACTGATAACGGAATGACCTGGTCCAAAATAGAGATCGTAATTGATTACGACTACGGAATCTCGGCCTCTGACCCTTCGATGATCGTGGATCGAAAGACCGGCGAGATTCTTCTCTTCTATAACTACATGAACCATAACGCGGAGCACGGCATCTACTATCTGCACGTAGCGAGAAGCCGCGACAATGGGGTGTCATGGACGAAGCCGGAAGACATCACTTCCCAGGTCGCCCCGCCGGAGTGGCAACGTGACTTCAAGTTCATCACCTCGGGCAGCGGCATTCAAACACGTTCGGGCACGCTACTGCACACCCTGGTGAATCTGGACAAGGGTCTGCATGTGTTTGGGAGCGCCGATGACGGAAAGACATGGTTCCTGGTCGAGTCACCGCTGAAACTAGGGGACGAGTCAAGAATTGTCGAACTGGCCGACGGCGCTTGGATGGTAAACAGCCGCGTCAAAGGGAAAGGGATGCGTTATGTCCACACGACCGCAGACAATGGCAAAACATGGAAGACAGCCCCCGAACCAGCTCTCATAGACCCCGCATGCAATGCAAGCCTCATCCGTTACACAAGCACTGCGGAGGGTTACAACAAGAATCGCCTGCTGTTCTCTAACGCAAAGACGAGAAATGCGCGGCGGAATATGACCGTTCGTGTGAGTTATGATGAAGGCGCCTCGTGGACCGATGGAAAGACCGTCTATGCTGGCGAAGCGGCCTATTCCTCGTTAACCGTTCTTAAGAACGGCGAAATCGGCCTACTGTTCGAGAAAGACGATTACAAGGAAAACGTCTTTGTGCGGTTCTCGCTTGAATGGCTGACAGATGGCCAGGACAAGTATGAAGCGCCAAAGTCTCCGTAAGGTTAGGGGCGCAGTCATGAGCAAAGGAAAACGCGTCATTTCGAGAAGCAGTCGCAGAACCTTTCTTAAACAGACCCTGGCAATTACCGAAAATGGATATCCTACACCAATAATCTGTAACAATCTTGGGGTTAAACCTATCTCCCCGTCACCTCTTGATTATCGCCGCCGCCCAGTCCTCCGCTAGCCGCAGCTCTGTGTACGTCTTGCCATCCTTCTCGACAAGCGGCGCCGGGTAATTGGCCACTTCGCACCCGCTGTCATTGAACACATGCGTCTCATGCGCCGAATGGTCGCCCCACCCAAACAAGCCGCTCACCTTCGTCAAGATCCGTTCCCGCCCCACAACATACCCCGCGTGCAACTCCACCGGCGTGAACGGGTACATGTAATGCGTGAACGCCACGTGCGTCGGGATCACCGTCACATCGTTGTACCAGTGATAAACGCACCCGTAATCGAGCGCCGCCAGCATCGTCCCATACGCGTCCTTTTCCGACCGTTCCGTCAGATGGTCCCCGAGCGCGATGGGCGAGTACAGATGCGCCTGTGTGCAGTTCGTGATGCTCCCTGTCTCGACAAAGCACGGAAACGTCAGCCCGGCCAGTTCCCGCGTGAACGGCACGCCGTTGCCAACGATCGGCCCGCGCGCCAGTATCTTCTTCGCCAGCGCCAGCCGCCACGGCGCCGACAATAGCGTCACCGACGACTTTAGCCGCATAAGCTTCATCGTCGCCGAATCGATATCGCCCGAAATCCCGTCCCACGGCTCGCCATAATGATAATTCCAGCGGCTGTACTCGTGTTCGTCCCAGTACACCCCGTCCGCCTTGATCTGGTCCAGGATCTGGTCTACATTCTTCGCAATCTCAGGGCCGTATGAGTTCATTTCCGTCGGGAAAAAGATCCGGTCCCACGGTTCCCCGTAATCCGCCTGCTTGCCGTCCGCCAACAGCACCCGCGCGTCCGCAAACCGCTCCGGTGATTCGTCGAGAATGTCGATGAAATTGTGGAAATAGATCATCGTCCTCGTGCCCGGCACAAGACGCTTCCAGCGCTCGAGCATTTGCGCGATCCGGTCAACCGGCAACTGTTGGCAATAGACCCCGTGCGTGTAGTGTCCCTTGTACTCGGGATACTCCACCGATGCGCACACATAATACGCGTCCTTGAACCGGATGGAATTGCTGAACTGCTCATCCGTCCATTTGTCCGTGATCGGCTCGGTCCGCAGAAACGCAAAACAGCCCGGTATCGTAAAGTTCGCGTCCGCCAGTCGGCGCGCCGCGTTCAAAAACTCCCAATAATCCCCGCGCCGCGTCGGGATGATCGCCCATTCCGCCGTGTATGACGCCCCCGGACGTAGCACAAGGTTGTTGTCGCCAATGCCGGCGATTCCCGGCGCGCAATACTTCCGCACATGAACCCTGAACACATCGTCCAGCGAAATCAGCCCAACTCCGCCTGCGTCTGCCGCCGCGTATGTCGTCGGGTTGGAAGACTCCGATATGGACGCCGATGGCGACACCTGTTCCAGCCCACCGAGCCAAATCTTCTTCAAACGGTCGCCAAGAACGGCCTCATGACGGTGCATGACGGGCAGATTCTCGGCTGTCAGGTTCGTGAGCGTATCATGAACCACCACGCTTTCCGCCTTCCGCTCGATCCGCCGCTCAAGCCGAAAATGAGTGTTACTTCCATGGACCCATTCGCCCGCCGGAGTCGAGAACGCGCTCTCCACAACAACGCCCATGGCGTCGGTCTTTACCTCAATCTTCCCGTCCGCCGGTTCGCCAACGGTAAACTCCGTTTCATTCTTTGCGTCAGGCTCATACACCGACAACGGACCTTCCGGAGGACCCGCTTTCGCGCGCGAAGCCGCAGCCGGCTCGCGGAACGCGACCGCGCAGTCGCCAAGCACAAGCGGGTTTTCTACCGTCGACACATGCTCAAATAACAGCGCGTTCTTTCCCGCCTTCGTCAGGTCCGTGATCCTGAGTTCAAACAGGCACGCTTTGTACCCTTCCAACAAACCGTAATGCGGGTCCGAATCCGGACTCTCAAAATCCGGACAATAAAAAGTGGAGAAAAGATCACCCGCCACCATCGAATAAACGTTTCCGCCCCGCGACTTCACCCGTAAAGGCTTGTTCAACAAACGGCTCGCGTCCAGCGTCGTCCCGTTCACCGTGATGCGAAGCGCGTTGTTGTACCCCGCCACCTGCGGCGTATCCAGACGCGCCTTCAAAACAAGCACGGCCTCTTTCCCCTCCGGCCATGCTGCCAGGTCAACATCAAAAGCCCGCTTCTCCCCGCGCGGGATCATCGCGCTGCCAGACACCTCTATCGGCGGCATTTCCGCCGCCAATACAACCGCCGAAACCATCGCCAACGCCGCCAAAAAGAGTCTTTTCATGGGCAACACCTCATTTTCGCAAAACGCATGATAAGAGAACGAATACCCGTCAGTTGAGTTTGAACACGTGTTCCGGCACTAGGGAGAGCGTCGGGGGAAGTTTTGCATCTATGGTTATGCTGGAATCTTCGAGAACGCCTTCATCGGCGCGGGTAAGTTCGAGAGAACATGTTCTTCCCGCAGCATCGCCGGGTTTCACGGCCACTTGTACAGTTTGTCCGTTCTTGGTTGTTTGACCCGTGGCGACGTGCCGGTCGGAAGGATCGAATACATTAAGCCGCACCGTCTCGGCCCCTTGGCCCTTGATGGTCAACGTGAACTCATCAGTTCCGGAGGGGACGTCGAAATAGAGTCGTTTGGCGTTGTATTCCTTGCACCACTCCTCCACCTGTTTGACTTCGTCGAGACGATCATAGCCGGCACGCGGAGAGAGAACGTTGAACCCGGCATCGGCCGCCGCCTTTACCATCCATTCCTGCGTCACCCATTTGGCCTCGGGCTGCATGACTTTGTCGACGAGGATACGCAACTTGATGCTCTTGCCCAGTTCGGCACGGGACGATTCGGCATCGGCAAACGCCTCGATGGAAAGAGCGGCAATCACAAGTCCAGCGAAAACAATCACAGACCGCATAGGTGTCCTCTCTCTTCCAGGCATCTCGCATGACCGCTACTTAATCTCGCAGATCCCTTCACACATGACATAACGCTTTTTGATAGGCATCTTGTCCATCCAGGCGCGCACTTCAAGTGTGCGCCATCGGCCAGAGCCTTTGCCGCCGCCGTTGTCGTTGTCCCAAAGCCATTTTGGGGTGGGCCACAGGCAATAGGCGGGCCGGACATGCCGATAGAACGCCTCACTCACGCCATTCTGTCCGTGGTGGGCCATTTGGACATAGTCCGACGGCAGCCTATCTGCATAGGGGTTCTTCAAGAGTTTCTCGCCGCCTTCAAACCCGATGTCGCCAAGGAACAGCACGGATTTCTTGGCATCCGCCATCCGCAGCACCAGGCTCGAATTGTTGATAGGGTTCCGGGTGATTTCCGTGTTCTTCACGCCGAGAACTTCGATGCGGATCCCGTCAATCCTAAGGCTCTGTCCCAGCGAGAGATCTTTGACCTTGCGCCTGGCCTTCTCGATCGCCTGGCTAAATTGTTTGAAGCTCGCCTTTTCTCCCGGATCGCCCCATTGTTCCATCCAGGCGGCATCGGGCAGAGACCCGTAAATGTTCTTTACTCTGAGCCCCTGCGGATTTTTCAACAACTCCGCCAGCGCGCAGAAATGGTCGTCGTGCGGGTGCGTGACGAACCAGGCATTTACACGATTGCCCAACCCTTTCAAGAACTCGGCCAGATATGCCGCGTCGCCCGCCCTACCCCCATCGATAACAATCACCTTCTTGTGGACCGTCTGGATCACATACGACATCATCTGGGAGGGAGTCTGAGAAGGGAGTTGCCACAGCGTAAAGGTCTTTTGAGCATTATCGACAGCCGCGCCCTCAGCAGACTGAATAGCGGCCAAGAGCACGAATATCGCCATCAAGAGAAGCAGGAAATGTTTCATTTTGCTAATTCCTGTCCCACACCCAACGCGCAGATGCTCGCGTCATTGAACCGCACCTCGATATGGGCCGTGTATCTGTTCATTGGATCTTGACGTTGCGGGTGTGTTCGCCGAGACGGAACTGAGCTTCTTCAAGCGTGGTGATTCGCCGGTCTCCGAGGAACAAACCATCCACTGTGATGTCGGAGACAACATGCTCCTCGTCATAGCCTCTAAGGGAGGACGGGGGCATACGGTCGGCATGAATGCGAATGTCGCGCAGCGTGATATCGTAGATAAAGCCGCGGCGATCAAGCCCGCCCGAGTATTCCGCGTGCTTGACTATCTCGAAATAGATCGCTGGGGGCATGTAGGTGCTCTTCGGGTCCACAACGAATGGCGTCTCGTCGTTTTTCTGCATGGCGGGGCGCTGAATGACGAGATCGTACTCGATGCGAATGTTCTCAAAAAGGACGTCATGCACCCTGCCGTAGTCAACATTCATGATGTCGATGGCAGGCCCCGTTACGTGGATGGCGTCGCAGTTACGGAAGACAATGCGGCGCAGGTGCTCGGCGCGCGTTTCGGCGCCGATCTCGAACGCCTTGCCCCAATCGTTCCACACGACGCAGTTCTCGAAGGTAATGTCCTCGCAGGTATCGTAGCGATAGCCCGTGTGGCCTTTCGCGCACAGCGAATCGTCGTACGTGCGCACGAAGCAACCGGTAACGCGGCAGTTGCGGCAGTTGTGGAGATCTATCCCGTCCGAGTTGTAACGCCAGCAGCCGATGGTCTTGCAGTTTCTGATCGTCATATCGCTGCATCCGAAGCAGGCGATGTTGTAGACCAACGAGTCGCGGATCGTGATGCCTTCGATCTCGATGTCGTTCGAGTCGATGAGGTGAATAGTGTGCTCGCGACGGCTGTTGCTGACGTCGACGGAACCGTCGCCGAGCTTGTCGAGTTTGAAGAGAATCTCTTCGACGTTTTCGCTGTTATCGAGAATGCCGCGACCGAGAATCCGAACGTGGTTGACGCCTTGCCCAACGATGCTGCCGTAAACGACGGCCCCCTCATCGATATAGACCGTCTCATCGTCCTTCAGGCGCAACGTGCCGATGCGGTGGACGCCCGCCCCAAAATAGTGAACCCCCTTCGCGCCGGGCGACACGCTGTAGTCCATGAGCGGATCGAGGAAGAGATGCAGCGCGTTATGCGGACCGTCGAGTTCAACCGAGTAGCCGCCGGCATGCGGAAGCGTAAAAGCGATGCTGCCGTCCTTCACCACCGGCGTCACCTTTGCCGACAGAGGCCGGACGACGCAAGCCGAAAACGTGCGGTCGGGCATGTATCGAAACGTAACCGGTCCCTCAGCCGCCAGCCGCGCGAAGTAGGCGACCTCGCGCTGGTCGGTCGTACGCTGGTGACCCGGCCAGCGCCGGTTGTAGGGATTGGCCGAAACGTAACACAGCGAGACCGGCAGCGGCTGGCCGTTTGCCGTAATCGTGATTGGAGCGGCCACCTCGCCTTGGGGAAGCGGATATATTCTCATCGACGTACCTCCAAGGGGTGCGGCCGGATGGGCGTGAAGGCAACCGCATGCAACGAACAGGCACAACGCCGCAAACCCCTTCACGCGCAATCCGCTCTTATCCTGTCCCTCAACTGCGGCTAAATAAGAGCCAACTCTGCTTCGTAATGTTCCAAGTATACATGTAAGCATGACCACTCCTATCTTGATGAAGGTTCGCCAGGTCGAGAAGGCGGTTTCCGTTTGCGTCGGCGCAGCAGTTTTTTGATAATCTTGAGCATCATTGAAGCTTACGCGGTCGAGATTGTAAGTTCAATGGCAGCAAAGCGTACGAATAAATGCGAGACACAGGATGGATTTTCAGGAACGACAGGGCACGAAACAAAAAAGGACTTACAATCTCTGCAAGTCCTTACGTGATAAAATGGTAGCGGGGAGAGGATTCGAACCTCTGACCTTTGGGTTATGAGCCCAACGAGCTACCAGGCTGCTCCACCCCGCGTCATCTTGAAAAAAGTATACTCTCCAATTGACCTGGAAATCAAATGAGGCGTAGTGCCTGTTTCCACGTGTTGCCTTTCCGATGCTCGCGCCGTGCGCAAAGATGCGCAAACCTTTATACTGTATGATGTCACCTAGTCGGTTGACGCGAAGAGTGAAGTGCTCATCCAGCAGGTCATCGAGCAACTTATGAAAAACTGCAGCACGCCTACCACTTGTCCCCGTGTGAGGGCGTCATGTCGCTTCTACGACGACCGCTACGCCGAGTCCGCCGCCGCCACAGAGGGTTTGAATGCCGTATTTCTTGCCCGTGCGTTTGAGGTGGCGGACCATCTCGCCAAAATATAGCACGCCGGATGCGCCGATGGGATGCCCCAGGGCAATCGCACCGCCGGTGGGGTTGACGCGCGGATCGTCGTAGGGATATCCGAAGGCGTTGGCGAAGGCCAGGCATGGCGTCGCAAACGCTTCGTTTGGCTCGATCAGGTCCATGTCGTCCATGGTTTTTCCGCATCGCGCCAATGCTTTCTTCATAGCCGGGATCGGCGCCAGGAGCATCGGCACGGGGGCGCTACCTGCCACAGCCATTGCGCGAATGAACGCAAGCGGCTCGAGGCCCAGTTTTTCGGCCTTGTCAGCGCTCATGAGCATTACCGCCGCTGCGCCGTCCACGATCTGCGACGAATTGCCCGCCGTGACAATGCCGTCGGGCTTGAACGGCGTCGGCAACTTCCGAAGGTCGGCCAGAAATCCATCTGGGTCGTCGAGGGCCTTGGTCCGCAACACCTCGTCGGTGTCGACATGGTGCGCAACGCCTTCCCAGGTGTAATCGAATGGGATGATGTTATCGTACCAACCGTTACGTTGAGCGGTGATGGCATTTTGCATGCTTCTCAGTCCGAAACGGTCGAGATCTTCGCGGGTATGGCCCTCGTCGGTCGAGATCATTTCCGCGCATAGGCCTTGCGAAACGTGCATGCCAATCTCTTCGTGGCGTGCCGTCCAACGCACGGGCAGGCCTGCGGTCATCGCCGCCATGACGTCCGAGCCCATTCCGTAGTGGGACATGATCTCGGCGCCGGCGCAGATCATCACGTCGCCGTTGCCTGCTTGGATGCCTTGCGCCGCAAACATGATGGACTTGAGTCCTGAGTTACAATATTGGTTTACTGTGCATGCACTCACGGAATCGGGAAGGCCGGCGAGTAGCGTCGCAAAGCGGGCGATGTTTCCGCCCTGATCCCCGATCTGGCTCAGGCATCCGACGATCACGTCTTCGATGTCGGCTTCGTCGAACTTCGGACAACGCGTTTTCACGCGGTCGACCAAGCCGCGAAGTATGCCGGCAAGCAGTTCTTGCGTCGATGCCTGGCAGAGTTGTCCGTTTTTCTTCATTCCATCGCGGCCCGATTTGCCGATCGCGCTACGAACGACTTCGATTACTACCACGTCGCGCGGTACTGCCATGGAAAGAACCCTCCCGTTGTTCCAGTATGCCACTGGTGCTGTTTTCAGAAATCGTCATAACCTGCGATTCCCTTTATGAGCCATGCAACATGGACTGTCCCGGCGCAGGCCGTCGTTATGATAGACGCAATGGCGCTCGCTGTCAACGCCGGGTCGCATGCCGGGCTTTCGAGTTAGTACGCGGACGGTGGGGACTGCTATACTCCTTTCGTTTGGACAAGTAAGGTTTATCTGATGAAACGATATATACAGGCTGCAATTGGGCTGGCCGTTGGGGTTGGCCTGCTATGGTTCCTCTTTCGGGGCACGAATCTGCGGGAAATGGGCGATGCGTTGCGCGGCGTTTCTGTTATGTGGCTGCTCGTTTCGCTGGGATTCATCGTGTTGGGTTTTTTCACGCGTGTGAAGCGCTGGAGCTATATTGTGCGGACGGCCAAGTTCGTGTCTTTCCGGCATATGTTTAGCGCCACGCAGATCGGGTTCATGGCCAACTTCGCACTTCCGGCGCGGCTCGGCGAAGTGGTCCGCGCGGTCGTTTTGGGCAAACTGGCGGACTTGCCGTTCAGTAAGGCGTTCGCGATGGTTGCGTTGGACCGGGTAACGGATCTGTTTGGGCTGATCGTGGTGATCTTCATCACGATTTTCTCGTACAGGCCCACGGGAATGGTAGTCCTTCCGGCGTCGGTTTTTGGAAGGGAGCTGAGCTTTTCCGCGTTGTTGATCCAAAGCGTCGAGATCAAAATGATCGGCGTCCTCGTGGCGATGGTGGTGGCGTTGGCTCTTTTATACTTGAACCAGAAGCTTGTATTGCGCATGTCGGACGCGTGCGTGGGTATCGCGTCGAAACGGCTGGCGGTGTGGGTTCACGGGATCCTGCAGAATTTTGCGGATGGCTTGCACGTGTTCCGGTCGGCGTCGGATATGGCAAAGGCGCTTGGCTTTTCCTTGGTGACTTGGGCGACGTTCGTCCTATGCATGGTGAGCGCGATGTTTGCGTTTCACATGGATTTCCCGTGGTACACGCCGTTCGTAATGGAAGTATTGCTTGCGGTGTTCATCAGCGTGCCGGGGCCACCGGGATTCCTGGGCCAGTTTCAGTATCCCATCGTGATTGCCCTGATGAGGCTTGTACCGGACATGACCCCAGCGAAGGCGCTTACTTTCTCGATGGTGGTGTACGTGATCAATCTGGTGCCCATAGTGGCGATTGGCGTATTCTGCCTGAGTTGGGAGAAGTTCACGTTCTTCGAGTTGACCCGAGAGAGTTCCCATTTGAAGAATGAGATACGGGTCGGATCCGACAAAGCCCCAAGCGACTGACCTGCGCAATCCGAAACATGGCGGGGTTGTGGGGTATGGGGTATGGGG
>CAIYET010000318.1 GCA_903925285.1 Candidatus Hydrogenedentota bacterium
CAGACTCTCAATCCGGTCAAGACGCCGGAACATCCACGGCCTTTGACCCGTCAGTATTATCTTTCGCGAAGTCTTCAGGCTTTCGCTCTAACTTGTACTGCCGTATGACACCCATGCAGAGGTCTTCGCATTCGTCACTCCGAAACCACTTGTAGAGGGAAGGCATGTCAAATCCCCATTTCTTTGCACAGGCATTCGTAACCTTTTCTTCCAGCTTTGCTTCCCGTCCTTCCGTGAATTGGCCGTATCCCCGTAAGAATTCAATGCCAAGGTAGACGTGAGCCAACTCGTGAGCGATTACCTCCATAACATGTTGTTCTGGCGTCTGGTCAATAATTGGCCCGTAGAACAGGATTGATTGTGTCGGCGTAATCACAGAACCGAACACGGCTTCTCTAAGGTCCGGGAATCCAGTCCAGCCATGCCATTTTAGGCACAATGAGATATGCGGGACGAGGTAGCTTGGCCGTGACGGGTCTTTTCGGAGTGTCTTCCAACTGTCGAGCATCATATCTCTGGCAGGCTTTGGGATTCGCCTCCATGTCACTCGGAACAATGAGGCAAAGCGTTCATTATTGAAAGCATCAGGCGCATCGATGTCCGGTATCAAATAGATGTCGTGGGATGCCAGAATCGGAATGCTGCGTTTCCGCTCGAACTGCCGGTGAAGGATTTTGAATCGCCCTATTTTGCGGCTACCGGAAGCAACCTTCAGTGCGGCAGACAATTCATCAAGCGTCATGTCTTTCAGTCTGCTCATAAGCTGGCCTTGCCCTGTCCGTACTTTCTTGTCTCCCGCATGCTACCCAGTCGGCCCTTCCTTTTCAATTCCACCCAACTCCCTGTCTCACAGTCCGCGTCCACGTCAAACCCTCGCACACAAGTCTGAGGTCTTCCGTTGAGGACAAACCCTTGTAAACCGCAACGCAAAGGTCGAAGACGAGGAGTGACGATATGAACGAGTACCTGACCGAAGCGGAGTTGTGTAAGAAACTCCAATTATCAAGAAGCAGCATGTGGTCCCTACGCAGGCGCGGGCTTCCATTCTGGCGCATCGGCAGCGCCGTCAGATACAGGCCGGAAGAGGTAAGTGAATGGATTGAGTGCAAGTGCCAAGGACAGAAATGTAACACTAACCCAAAGGAGATACAATGATATGGCACAAATACACGATGCTGAATACATCGCCGACATACTGGCGATAGACCATCGAATCGACAACAAGAACCGGGAACTCGTGGAGCTGACGCTGCAAATCGCGAACGGCGCATTGACCGGTACCATCATCAAGAAACGCTACTACCTCATGACACGGAAGGTGGCCGAATTTCTGAAGAAGGAGATGGACCTTATCCACGTGACGTTCGCGGACAAGGCCGATTTCGACACCAAGATGCACTTGGCCGTTGGGAAGAGAGTGGCCTTTACTGCCGTGACGAACGAGAGCGGCAACCAAAGCTTCTATCTCAGCGGCGAGATTACCATTGCCAGCCCAGCGCCTTCGCAGGCTCAGACACTGGTGTGGTAGAGACTATTGGGGGCCTCGCCTTTCATGGTGAGGCCCCTTGTTTACGTCCATGGGAATCAATGACGAATACATTTTCAAACCGCCAGTTCATGAATTGGATGAGGGCAAACGGAAACGATTTGCGGAACGATTTGCCGAACTGAGGGAGCAGCGAAGCCCGAAGTACGCGGCGAAGGTGCGCGGCGGCGCTATGACCCTTGATGACGCCCTTAGCGAATGTCTTCACGAAGTCTTGCAGGAACTCGCGACGGAATTCGGACTCGTGTATCTGAGAGTCAAAAGACTGTAGACGACGATATCATCCAATCAGCATAGCTTCTATCGAGATTTGGCCGCGAAGCCTTGGCCCCTATGAGCATGGCATCAATCCTCAATGACACAGCCGTTGATTTCTATGAGGGCCTATCAGCCGCACTGAAAAACCTTCCCTGCAAATGACCCCGATGCGCTTCCCGCCATCCATCTTCACGCCAGACAAACCTCCACGGCGGCGGCTTCTATCACTTCCAGTCTTAGCGCACGTCAGGCTCCTATGAGAAATGGCCTCTTTGAGAACCGGCTACTGGTTGAGAAGAAGGCTTCTATCGCGGACTTGCGCTCACCAGGTCCATTTCCCTGCCCACCATCCTTCCCGCCCGAACATCCCGGCCAGAAACTGGTTTCTAATTTTGCATTGAGAAGTACTCCGCCGTAAACACACAGGCCAAATTGAAGTCCAGGTCCAGACGTGTCGGGTCTCGCAGTAGGCGTCAGATTCCTGCTCCATAGACTCGCCAGATTTTTTACAAAAACGAAAAATCGGGTTTGCCATGACCATATATATTAAACCTTAAGGAAGCCTCTTGTTCGCCATGTTTTGTGGCACGAGAGGCATTTTTCACGTCTGAACGAATCCCAACAAGAAAGGAGACATAACAGTGGGAGATTAC
Source organism: Candidatus Hydrogenedentota bacterium (assembly GCA_903925285.1). Taxonomy (GTDB): domain Bacteria; phylum Hydrogenedentota; class Hydrogenedentia; order Hydrogenedentales; family SLHB01; genus DSVR01. The sequence continues at coordinate 2,458 of CAIYET010000318.1, forward strand.
TCAGACAGTCGAGATGTGGACAGGTTCTTGCGCTGCGAAGCGGGTGTGAAACGACTTGACGAACTCCGGGCCATGTTCATTGGCAAGGAAGTGTCCGGCGTCGAATTCAGCAATGACGTGGACGCCGTTCTCGTGACGATTACGTTTGCCACGGGCGAAAACATCGAGTGCTTCCTGCCGGAATTGATGCTCGATGCATTGAAAGAAACGTTCCGGGCCGAAATCCAAGCCGAGTATTACAAAGATTACCCGGAAAGGCAACCGAAACCAGAGGAAAGGAGTGACGATGAACGCGAAACGAATGAATCCTGACGAAGTGGCCGCGATACGGCATCGTGTCCAAGCGGCCTTTGGTGAGTTGCGGAAGATTGGCTTCCTCACCAAAACGAATTTCAGTTGTTGCATGAACTGCGCCGTTTACGAATTGGGTGAAATCGCGGAGAAGCGGCGGCGTAATCGAGCGGTGTATTGGCATCGGCAGGACGAGGAGCATTTCAGGAAAGGTGGCGTGCTGTCTGTCCGCTTCTGCTATCTGCCGCCGAAGGGAATTGAGGGCGAAACGGCCGCACTTGAGACGCAAATCGGTGAACAAGTCGCGGATGCGTTGCGGAAACAGGGCCTCCAGGTCGAGTGGAACGGCAATCCCGCCACAACCATCGAGGTTGTTGGATGTGTACCGGATGAGGCGAGGACATCAACATGAAAACCTTCGAGCAGACCATCACCAGGACGGTGTACCAATCCGAAGTGCTGGTACGAGTACAGACGACCAATCCAATACTTGCCCCCATTATCCAATGGGCCGATGAACACCCGTCCGTATGGCAAGTCGTTACGACCAAGCGAAGCAAAGCATTTGGGCTCGGTTCAGACCAGTATCTCGGCTGTGTTCAACACAGTATGGACTCCGACGGAATTCTGGAGCGTGTCAGGCATATCAACGACGTTGTTGAATGTAAGCAGCCGTGCTACACACCGGATTCCATCTTTGTCTGGCGTGCGCAGTTTACGCTTGCCCACTACAACGACAAAGGATTCAAGGGCGGGTTCTTTCAACAACATGACGCCGATTATCCACGGTCGTGTTTGACGTTGGACTACACCCCAGAGACCTACGAAGAAGTTCTGAACAGGTTCTGTGCATGGATGGATACCTGTTACGAAACACATCGCGTGACTATCAACAGCAAAACCGTACGAACGTTTCCTCGGGAGGATGTCTAAGTCATGGAATCCGATGATAAGGCCCGCGCGGTTGTCCAGAGCTTCAGCGATTGGGTCAATGGCATGGGCCATAACAATCAGGCGTTCGTCCAGGCCGTGATGCAGGAACACCGGACCCTTCAGCAGCAAGTATTCGAGGTGATGCTTGCATGTATGGACGCATGGGCGAAAACCGAGCATTACGATGCACGAAATGAATACACGATTCTCAAGTGCCGGGAGATTATCCAACTGTTTCCCGGCGGCCCGCGAGTACCGTTTATCTGAGCACCAGACCAACTGAAAGGAGGTGAATAGGATGTCGAATCAAGAAGTACGCGACATTGCAGTTCAATATGCCGTCCGCGAACTGGGATGGAGTGCCGATACCAGAGCCATTGGTTGTCTGCCGGACCCCAAAGTGGAAGGAACGTTCATGGTGGCCGTTGAGGGCGATGTTGACGAGAAGAAATGTGCTCGCATGGCATTGCTTGTCTGCAATGGGCAGGTGACGAGCGAAACTGATATCTCCGATTTCGTCAGCAATGGCGGCGTCCTCGATGAGACCAAGGCCCAAGAGAAGCCCGTGAAGAAAGTATCATTCCACTTGGGGCCGCTTGTGGCCACGCCGGATGCCTTGGAAGCTCTTCAGCGTAATGGAATGACAGGGATGGAACTGTTGGCCCGGCATGCTCGTGGCGATTGGGGCGAACTCTGTGATGAGGACCGTCAGGCCAATGAAGATGCTCTAAAGACTGGTGCTCGCATCATGAGCGTCTATAAGTTGCCGGACGGCGAGACCGTGTGGATTATTACTGACGCGGAGATTGATGAGCAGCATCACCGCCAGTGTTCCACCATTTTACTTCCGGCAAACTATTAGAGGGCCATATCGAGTGTCGTTACGTCACGACACTTTCTGCCCGCCCCTCTGTAATACCCGTTAAGCGAATCGCCTGACGGGAGAAGTGTCCCTACACAAAAACAGACAACGAACGAAAGGAGAAGTGTTTCCATGGCTATCGCAGTTCCGAAAGTCGTGTATGACGGAATCCTTGCCGTGAGAGATTCCGGGTTGACGAACATGTTGGACCGGCCCCGTGTCATTGAGATTCTGGATGAAATGGGCTTCGATGAGGCGTCCGCATGGGTTGCCAGCAATAAGACGGAGTACAGCCACGGGATTTTCCAAGGTTTCCAAGCCACTGAAGAAGCCGAGTCCTGCCAGGGGGATGAAGCATGAGTCATTTCATCACGCTTGTCATCCTCCCGAAAGGGACGACGATGGAACAGGTCGCATCCAAGACGGCCCTCTTGCTTGAACCCTACAACGAGGACATCCGTGTTGCGCCATATCAAACGGGATGCTGCTGTGTTGGCATTCAGGCACGGAAGGAAGTCGAGGCCAA
>CAIYET010000319.1 GCA_903925285.1 Candidatus Hydrogenedentota bacterium
ACGCGTATATTTCTCGATCTCTTCCGGCGGAGCGAACTTGCGCAGCTCCGTGCTCCCATCGGCCTTGACGTAGGCGAAGCGGGCGCTATCCAGACACGGATTGTCGACGTAACTGACCTCACTGGGCTTGGCGGCATAGCGGACCACAACATCCTTGCCACACTTGGCGCAGTAGTGCACGTCGCCCACATCCGCCTTGCACTCATTGCAGCGCCGATACACATACTTTCCGCCCTGCGAGTAGCCGGTGTAAAAGCCACGCCGCAACTTTTCCCATACAGAGTCATTGATCGGGGTGGACCCCAGATGAATTTGCAACTTGTCATCCAGATAGTCAATCTTAGTGACCTTTCCACCCACTTCCATCGTGTGTTGTATTCTGACGTTCCCAAGACTGGGTTCCTGGCCCGCGCCTGTGGTTGCCTTGAGCATATCCGACGACCACTCTTTGTAGAGCGGCGCGGTGTCACCGTAGTCGCAGATCTCGCGGTCCTTATCAACCGCTTCCGCCGTCGCCAGCCCATAAGCGATATGAGTAGCTTCATCAAGTTTGATCAGCGGCACAAACTTAAAAAGATCTTTCATTGGTCCTTCTCCCGTCAGTCAGACGTTAATGATACTGGGGATTCCCTTGGCAAGCCTCGCCATCCAACCGGCGCGGAACCGATCGAACTCCGGGTGTGCTGCAATGACTTCTTCATAGTGGGTCTTGCCGGCGTCGTAGATGCCTTGCAGCACGACAGTTTCGGCACGTCCGTTCACCGCTGCCGCAGTCAAGGGGCCGAGTTTCCCATCTGGCTTCGCACCGACTGCCCGCTGGAGTAGAACGATGCCGAAGCCGGTGTTGACTTGGAGATCGAAGACCTTCTCGGCGACCGCTTGACTGCGAATGGCTCCGATGCGCAGCGGCTCCCAGCCGAATTGGAACCGGTAGAAGTAGGCCGCTTCGTCGCGCGTCATGTCGCGGATGGTGTCGGCGGTGGCGCCGGCATCCCAGTGGCGATACGTCTCCAGGGTGACCCCCCACTTCGACGGCCCGCGCCCGCAGTCGTTCGGCGTGTACGCGCTGCCTTCGTTCACATCCAGCAACTCGTCTACAAAGAGACTGAACTCAGACATGCCGATCCTCTCTGTTCTCGTCCCTGATGGCCAAACTCAGTCCCGCAATCTTCTCGTTTACCGTGTTTGCCGCCTGGTACGCTGCGTCTGCCCGATCACGCCCCTCATTTGCGGTCGCGTGAATCTCTTCCAGGTAGCGGCGGATCTCCGACCGGTCCTTAGCCTGCGCCGGAGCAAGTATCATCTTCCGTACAAACGTAATCGCGATGCCGCTTGCGCAAGCCGCCACCAGTCCCAGTATCCATGAGAGCGCTCTCCCCGCTCCAGCCACCTGCTCCTGCAACACCGCAATGGCGACCGGTTCATTGGTCTGCGCCGTCAGGTGGTGAGCTATCACGTCCTCCAGATTCGTTAACCGCTGAGTGTTGATGATGATCTGACGGCTGTTCATCTGGATTTGCGCCAACTGCTCAATCTGCTCGCGCAGAATCTTCTGCTGTGCCTGCACCTGGCGGAGTTGCTCGTCCACCGTTGGAGCCGGTTGGGTGCTCGCCCCCATGCACAGCAGCATGGAGGCCACGAAGTGGGCACTGTTTCGCATCGCTCCTATCGGTGGCGCGGCAGCGGGATGTCCATCAGCCCGAAGATGCTGAGCAGATACAGCAGTACACACAGGATCACGACCACATTGAGGATGGTCTTGATCGGCGCAGCCATAGGGACGTAGGTGTTGATGAGCCACAGCGCTACGCCGACAAACATAAGCATGACGATGAGTTGAATCATTTAGGAACTCCTTGAGGGGCGGTGGACTGGGTAGTCTCCGTGGTGTGGGAAACAGATACGCTCTCGGTAACCGTGGTCGTTTTCCCCGGCAGAG
>CAIYET010000320.1 GCA_903925285.1 Candidatus Hydrogenedentota bacterium
GACGTTCGCGCTAGCCTACACGGGTGGCGAAGGCGAAGGCGAAGGCGAAGGCGAAGGTGAAGGCGAAGGCGAAGGCGAAGGCGAAGGCGAAGGTGAAGGCGAAGGCGAAGGCGAAGGCGAAGGCGAAGGCGAATGTCCCGGCTGTTTTGGCGTCATCGGAACGATGGGGCCGCCATCGGCGCCGCCCGGCGATGGGCTGATACAAGTCGGCGCACTTGTGGCGTTGCTCCTCGTCGGCAAGAACCGGTTTCATGAGCGCAGGCCCTTGTTCAACGGACTGCGGTAAGGCAGGCGTTTGATCATTCGGTCTTGCGGCGTTTGATGGACACACGCTCAGGGGACGCTCAGAAATCGACCACGCTTAGGCCGGGGATGCAGGATTCGAGCGGAATGGTTTCGATGTGCGTGGCGCCGAGGGTGGCGAGATCGAAGCGGGCGCGGGCGATCGGCAGGCGGGTGCTCTGCGTGTCCATCTGTACGCTGAACTCGGTGAAGTTGGCGCCCTCGTTCATGGTTGGTTCGTCGCCGAACAGTTGATTGTCGCGCAGATATTCGAGTACGCGCGGCACGTCTTCTTTCTTTGCATTGAAGAACACGAGGACCTTGTTCTCTGCGAAGATCGAGCCGTACAGGTTGAGCAGGAACATTCGCGCGAGATCATACTTGGCCGGGTTTTCCTTGATGCGCGGGTTCGCCCAGATGCCGGTCTCGGAGGTCATAATCTCGTCGACGATCCGCAGTCCGTAGTTCTGGATGGCGCTGCCGGTCTGCGTGATTTCGAGTCCGAAATCGACGGAGCCGTTCTTGACCTTCGCTTCGGTCTTGCCCCAGGTCTCGTAGATGACGATGCCTGCGGGGATGCGCGGCGGTGTCTTGAACTTCTGCACGGAGAACGCGGCGTGCGATTGGCCGAAGCCCAACGCGTTGCTCTTGGCGAGGAACCATTCGAGTGCGATGTAGGGCATTTCCGAGACCATCGTCACGAGCGGGTTGCGCGAGAGCATGTCCGTCAGCCACGCGTCGCACGACGCCGCTTCGGTCTGCCGCGCGATAATGACGATACTGACGCCGCCGCGTTGGAGCGAGAGGATCTTGCGCGGCGCGATTTCCTGGCAGAACTCGAATTTGAATTCGAGGACGCGTTCGCGGATCCAGTCGTCGCCGGCGATGGCGATATCGATTTCGCCGAGGCCGAGTTGCGCGCCGAATTCCTGTGGGCGTCCGTCCCAACCGATCAGGAAGGGCGTAATCGGAAACGCGCTCGGCCCACCTTTGTCGTAGCCGCGCGCCGGGAATCCCGCGCTCTTGAGCAGGTTGATCAAGTTCCCGCCGCGCGACGGATCGGCCAGCGATCCCGCAGGAAGTCCAACTATCAGGCTATCAGTGTCCATACCATCACCTTGGGTTATGCATATCGTGCAACGGGGGTATTATACGGACTCGGGAGGCTGGGGTGAAATTGGCAAAGAGGCTGTAGGCTTTAGGCTGTAGGCTGTAGGAATTGCGGATTGCGGATTGCCGAGGTAGGTACGGCCTACAGCCTACAGCCTAAAGCCTAAAGCCTCGTCTCGTTGAATCGTACGGGTGTGTTGTGTAAGATTTGGCTGTCTTCGTGGTGGCTTCCCCTTTTGAAGAAGGATGTATTCATGCATATTGCGAAGCGTTTGGAGAAGGTTCCCCCGTACTTGTTCATGACGTTGCGGAACAAGATCAATGCGGCGCGTGCGCAGGGGATCGATGTGATCAGTCTGGCCATCGGGGATCCGGTGGACGCGACGCCGGATCGGGTCGTCGAGGCGCTGGCGGCGGCGGCGCGGGATCCGGAGAACCATCGGTATCCGACGGACGAGGAGTGGGGTATGCTGGCGTTTCGCGAGGCGGTGGCGCGGTGGTATGGGCGTCGCTATGGCGTGGCACTGGATGCGAAAAAGGAAATCGTCGCGCTGATCGGGTCGAAGGAGGGCTGTCATCATTTCGCGCTGGCCGTGGTCGATGAGGGCGACACGGTGCTGGTAACGGATCCGGGGTATCCGGGGTATAAGCCGAGCATCTGGTTCGTGGGCGCGGAACCGTATCCGGTGGCGATGCGCGCGGAGAATGGTTTTTTGCCGAATCTGAGCGAGATCCCGTCGGAGGTTGCGAAGAAGGCGTCGGCGTTCTATCTGAACTATCCGAACAACCCGACGGGCGCGGTGGCGACGCGGGCGTTCCTCGAAGAGTTGGTCGCGTTCGCGAAGGCGTACGACATCGCTATTTGTTACGACAACCCGTACAGCGAGGTCGTGTTCGGGGTCGAACGGCTGAGTTTTCTGAGCGTGCCGGGCGCGAAGGAGGTTGGCGTCGAGCTGAATTCGTTGTCGAAACCGTTCAACATGACGGGGTGGCGCATCGGGATGGCGAGTGGCAATCCGGACATCGTGGGCGCGATCGCGAAGGTGAAGTCGAATACGGATTCGGGGATCTTCAACGCGATCCAGTACGCGGGTATCGAGGCGCTGGACCATTGCGACGCGTTTACCGAACACATGGTGGGCGTGTATCGGGTACGGCGCGAGCGGATGCTGGCGGCGTTAGATGGACTGGGCTGGCGGTTCGACGCGCCGAAGGGCACGTTCTACCTGTGGGTGCCGGCGCCGAAAGGGTACACGTCGGCGTCGTTTTGCGAGTTGCTGTTGGAACAGTGCGCGGTGGTGTCGGCGCCGGGTGCGGCGTACGGCGTGAACGGCGAGGGGTATGTGCGATTCTCGTTGACAGTCGCCGAGGATCGTCTTGATGAGGCCCTGCGACGCATGACGGAACGTCTGCCAAAACTGGAATTCGATTAGGAGTTAGGAGTTAGAAGTTAGAAGTTGGAAGTTGGAAGTTATTCTAACTCCTAACTCCTAACTCCTATTTGCGTTTGGGCGTACTTCGTGTTACTTTGAAGCGATTGGATGGAGGAATGAGATGAGTGCATTTGGCGTGGCCGTCGATGAAGAGTGCGTGTGTATTTTTGAGGCCGGGGTCGCGAAGGACGCCGCATTGGATCGTTTAGTGACGGCGACGGCGCGTGCGTCGGGCGTCGCGGATACCGCGTCGATCGAGCAGGCGGTTCGCGGGCGCGAGGCGTCGCAGAGCACGGCCATCGGGGGCGGCGTGGCGATTCCGCACGCGTACACGGAGGCCGTGACGCGGCCTTGTATCGGCGTTGGTATTTCGCGCGCGGGGCTGGCGCTTGCGGGAACCGAGCCGGGCTTGGTGCATGTCGTCGTCTTTTTTTTGATGCCCGCAAGCGCGAATCGACAATACCTCGAGTTGCTGGCGCAGTTGATGGTCGCCATGAAAGCACCCAATTTCTTGAACCGGCTGGCCGCCTGTGAAGCGCCAGCCGAGGTCATAGCCATATTGAATGAATCGGGAGGCTGATCGCCGACGACGACTGGGAACCGGCGGCGCCAACGCCCGCGCGGGAAAGGCCGGATACGATGGGCAAGTTACATTATGCGTTGCAGTTGTATACCGTTCGCGATTACTTGGAGAAGGATGTGGCTGCCGGACTCCAGAAGGTTCGGGATGCGGGCTACAGCCATGTCGAGGTCGCCGGCACGTATGGATTGACCGAGGGCGAGTTCAAGAAGCAACTTGACAATGCCCAACTCAAACCCATCAGCGTGCATGTCGGCTACGACGATGTCGTCGGCGATACGCCTAAGGTCATCGAAATAGCGAATACGTTTGGCGTCAAATATGTGGCGATCGGCGGCATCGACCCGAAGTTGACGTCCGACAAGGCGGGTTGGCAGGCGTGCGGCCAGGCGCTCGATGCCGGTGGCGCGCGGCTGCGCGAGTCGAGGATAATACTTAACTACCATAATCATTCGCATGAATTCAACCGCCTCGGCGAAGAGTATCCGTTCGATATTCTCATGGCCGCCGCGCGCCCGGAAAACCTCGCCGCGCAAATCGACACGTTCTGGGTCCGCTACGCGGGGCTGAATCCCGCGGGCCTGATCGCGCGGTACGGCGACCGGTGTCCGCTGGTGCACGTGAAAGACATGCTCGACATCAAATCGCGCGCGTTCACGGAGATGGGCAACGGGATCATCGACTGGCGCGAAGTGTTCAAGGCGGCAACGGCTGCCGGCACAAAGTGGTTCATCGTCGAGCAGGATGTCTGCGTGCAGGACTCGATGGTCAGTGCCGCGATAAGCGCGCAGTTCATGGCGCGGCACTAGAAGGATGAAGGATGAAGGATGAAGAACACAGGGCGCCCTTGGTTGCTTCATCCTTGTGCTTGATCGCATTCGTCCTTTTCCTGGTGGGGTGCGACCGTGCTGCGATTTCGGGGACGGTAACTGACGTGCAAGGCGTCCCGTTGCCGGGGGTCGCGGTCATCGCGGAAGGCGCGGAGGCCCAAACGCTGACCGACGCGCTGGGTCGTTACACGTTGTCGTCCCCGGTCGGTATCGCGGGTATCCGTTTGGTGAAGGACGGCTATACATCGGGCTTTCTCGCTTTGGAACCGATGTCGAATCGGGCCATTACAGCGCGCGGTGTGGGGTTATGGCCGCTTCCTCGTGGCGCCGGGGCCTATTTGGTCGAGGATTATCGCTTTCGTGCAATGACCGCAGGCGAGCCAAAACCTTTTGCAACGGAAACGGGTCCGGCGTATGGGATTCGTCTCACGACGCCCGTCGAGAAGACCGCACAAATGAAACCGTTGATGATGTGCCATAAGGTGCCCGCGTACGACATTCGGTTGGCGCGTCTGCGCCCCGTGAAGGCTACTGGACCGGAAGGTGGCTTCGATGTGTGGACGGTGGAAACGAGCATTCCGGTGGAAGTCGCGCCCATCGACGAACCGGAGCGCTATCTGGTCGAGGTTCGCATCGCGGATCCGTTGACGCCCGGCACGTACGCGATGCACTGGGGCGCACTTGAGGGCCGCAAGAGCACGGAACCTCGTGCGTTCTTGTTCGCAGTCGAGGAGGCGAATCAGCCTGCCGAAGCGGCGGCGCCGACGCCGGAAACGAAGCCCGCGTCCAAGAAACCGGTTGCGCAGAAGGCGTCGGCGGCGCCTCTGGAGAATGTGGACACGACGGCGGCGGATGCCGAAGCGGAAGCGCCTCCGCATTGAGTGGACGGGATGGAGTGAAAGGAGGACGTGTGGGACGGGTCAAAGTGGGGATTATCGGGTCGGGATTCGAGGCCGACATCCATGCCGAGTCGTTTCGCATCATGCCGGATGAAGCGGAGGTCGTAGCCGTCGCATCGCCGACGCCGGGCCACGCAGAACGACTTGCCAAACGGTATGACATCCCGCGCGCGTTCACCGATTACCGCGACATGCTCGAGGAACACGACATCGAGATGATCACCGTTACGGCCCCGAACAGCCTGCACGCGGGCATGTGCATCGACGCGGCCAAGGCCGGCAAACACGTGGTTTGCGAGAAACCGCTCTGCATGACGCTCGAGGAGGCGGATGCGATGATCGACACGTGCCGACGCCAAGGCGTGCTACTCATGTACGCCGAGGAATTGTTCTTTACGCCGAAATACGTCAAGGCCAAGCAAATGGCCGACGAGGGCGCGTTCGGCAAGATCTATCTCGTCAAACAGGCGGAGAAACATTTTGGGCCGCACGCGCCGTGGTTCTGGGACGTGAACCGGTCCGGCGGCGGCGTGTTCATGGACATGGGCTGCCACGGCATCGCGTTCTGCTACTGGTTCCTCGGACGCCCTGGGATCAAGAGCGTCTATTGCCAGATGGCCACGCACGTGCATGCGGATAAGACCGAGGGCGAGGACGATTCGGTGTGTATCATCGAGTTCGATAACGACGCCGTCGGCATGGTCGAGAACAGTTGGGCGCGGCGCGGCGGCATGGAAGATCGCATCGAGGTCTACGGCGAAGGCGGCTGCACCTACGCCGATCTCCACATGGGCAACGCCCTACCCACTTTCAGCGAATACGGCTACGGCTACGCCGTCGAGAAAGCGCCCACGACCCGAGGCTGGACCTACCCCGTGTTCGAGGAACTGTGGAACTACGGTTTCCCACAGGAAATGCATCACTTCGCACGATGCGTCCGCGGAAAAGACAACCCGCAAGCTACCGGCGAAGACGGACGCGTTGCCATGGAAGCCCTCTGCGCCGGATACCACTCGGCCGCCACCGGCGCCAAAACGCTTTTCCCATACCATCCGCAAGGCGTCAAGAAACCCATCGACCTGTGGCGCGTTCCGAAGAATCGCGGATAGCAGAGACAGACTCAATTCTGGCATGCTCTCGTAGGGCGGGATTGATTCCCGCCTTCGTAAATCGGCGGGAATCAATCCCACCCTACGAGAACGGCATTCTTCCACAGGCTCTGACTACTGAATGCCGCTGCCGATTGCGCTCAGCGTTTGGCAGGACGGTCTTCTTCGGTGAGCACGCCGTCGCCGTTACGATCAAGCTGGGCGAACCGCTCGCGCGTAATCCGGGGAAACGCTTTTTGCGCTTCCTCGAACGCGACTTTGCCGTCGCCGTTGGCGTCCGCCGCACGCATGCGCACGAGTCGGCCTTGCCCACCCTCGCCGGGACCTTGCTGGCGATCCTCCGAGGAAAGTACGCCGTCGCCGTTGCGGTCGAGTTTGTTGAATCGTTCGGGCGTCATCTTTGGGAACACGGTCCGGGCTTCGTCCAGCGTCACCTTTCCGTCGTGGTTAGCGTCGGCCTCCTGAAACTTCGCCTGTATGAGTTGTCGCAGTTCGGCGATACTGGTGAAACCGTCGCCGTCGGTGTCCAGTCGGCTGAATCGTTCGGGCGTAAGCCGGGGGAGCGCCGCGTGCGCTTCTTCGTACGAAATCTTGCCGTCGCCGTTCGTGTCGGCGTTGCGCAAACGTGCGAGTATGCCTTGTCCATTTCCATGCTGACCCACGCTTGGCGCGGCGGGCGGCGCGGCATAGACCTGTCCTGCACACAACAGCGCCACGGATATGCCTGTAAGAACAACCATCCACTTCGTCATTGTTTGTCTCCTTTCGTTGTCGCACCGACGATTCCCTGCTCGATATTGGCCGGGAACCACCGTTCGCGAATCAGTTTGAATTGTTTGTTCCATTTGTCTTTCTGTTGTTCGTTGAGTTCTTTCTCGACGCCGACCCGCACGCGCTCGATGATCGCCTCGGCCTGCGGACGCACGACCCTGCGAAGATCCTTCAAATCGCCGAGTCCCTTTGTGGTGATCGCTTGCATCTTTCGTGCCTGTTCTTCATCGAGCTCGAGCACGCGTTTCAATCGCGCGAACGCCCTGCCCTTGTCGATCGAGGAAAAGGACGGGCGCAATGGGTGTAACCGGTGTACGTGGATCATCGCGCCCGCACCGGCGAGCATGCCGCACAGGAAAATCGCGACCCCGAAAAATATGTTGCGTTTCCAGCGCCGTCCCGGCGCGGGCAACGACGCGTTCTTGGCTTCGATGTTGTCGCTCATGACAGGCCCCCTTCCGTGTGGATGAAATCGGCGTTCTGAAACAGCAGGTCGAGCGCCTCGACGCCCGGCGGAGGCACGAACAGGACAAAGAATGTCATGGCGGCGGCGGCCATCGCCGCGCCGAGCGCCACCCATGCCAGCGGCGCGGATTCGCGGCGGTGCAGTCGCGCTACGACACCCGGCCACGCGTCCACCGTCGGCGGCACGTCATTGCGTGCACGGCGGGCCAGCCGTTCCATAAAATCCATCGGGTCATGCATGGTCTTCTCTCCTGTAACCCAACGCGATCAACATCGCGCGCAACTTGCGCCGCGCACGGTGCGCTTGAACCTTGACCAACGTTTGCGACCAGCCCAGCCGCTCGGCAATGGTCCGCGTGTCGCATCCTTCGAGGTATTCGAGCGTCAGGACCATCCGGTCTCTGGGCGGCAACCGTTCGAGTAGCGCCATCACGTGTTCGGCGGCTTCGGATGTGCTCAGCGCGCCGGGGTCATCGGCCACTGCGCGGTCGTGCCACGCTTCGAGCGGCACCCACTGCCGCCGTTCGCGAGCCTGCGTCTTCCAGTGGCGATAGCCCGTCCGCGTCGCGATCCGGCGCAGCCAATGCAACAGCGGCGCCCGGGGCTTGAATCGCGGCAGACTGTGGTAAGCCTCGACGAATACCTCCTGCACGAGTTCGCGCAAGGTATTGGCATCGTGCGTATAGCGCCACATCTGTGCCGCAATCTCGCCTTCGTACCGCCGAACCAGGCGTCCATAGGCCGCCTCGTCGCCACGCAGGCTGGCCTTGATGTCCAACCGATCCGTTTCGCTTGTAGATGTATCCAATCCGCCACCCATGCGCGCCAGCGTTCAACTGCCTTCAATCATTGTAATGGAATTCCGTGCGCTTGCGGTTACACCCGAAGGTGCGAGGCGTGATCGGCAATTTCTTGCGTGGTTGATTGTGTGGCGTTTTCCATTCATTGAGGCGTGCGTGCTGGTCTGGTAAAATCAGGATCGGTGTCATGATGGGTATCAACGACGATCAACGGGCGCGTTATGCGCGCAATCTTTTGCTGCCCGGCTTTGGCGAAGCCGGGCAGGAGCGTTTTTTGCGTGCCCGCGTATTGGTGATCGGATTGGGCGGATTGGGCAGTCCGGTCGCGTATTATCTGGCGGCGGCAGGCGTGGGCGTGCTGGGTTTGCTGGATTTCGATGTGGTCGATGTATCCAATCTGCAACGGCAGGTGCTGCATTCGACGGACCGGCTGGGCATGAGCAAGGTGGATTCGGCGGCGCGGACGTTGGCGGACCTGAATCCGGATGTTCGACTCGAGTTGGTGCGGGAACGCCTGACGCGGGAGAATGCGCAGGACTTTTTGCGGCCTTATGACGTGGTCGTCGAGGCGTGTGACAATTTTGCCGCGAAGTATCTCGTGAACGACGCCTGTTTGGCGCTTGGCAAGCCGTTTGTCACGGCAGGCGTATCGGAGTGGAGCGGACAGGCGTTGTTCGTGGTTCCGGGTCGCACGGCATGCCTACGGTGCGTGGTACCCGATGAGCCGCCTGCACCTGCCGCGCCGTTTGGAATATTGGGCGCGGTCCCAGGCGTTCTGGGCGGGCTCGAGGCGCTCGAAGCGCTTCGGTATTTGGCGGGTCAATGGACGCCTCGAGCGGATGGCGCGGGCTTGTTGCACGTGATGGACGGAACGACTATGCGGCTTCGGACGATGTTGCTGCCGCCGCGTTGCGGATGTGCTTGTAGGGTGAAGATTTGAGATTTGAGATTTGAGATTTGAGATTTGAGATTTGAGATTCGAGATTCGAAATTCGAGATTCGAGATTTGTAGGTCGCACTGTCGTTTTGATGTGGAGCTTATATGATGGATGATCCTTTGGTGATTGCTGGGCGGCGCTTTTCGTCGCGGCTGATGATTGGGACGGGCAAGTTTTCTTCGGCGGACGCTTTGCGCGCAGCCATCGAGGCGTCGGGTGCGGAGATCGTCACGGTCGCGATGCGGCGGGTCGACCTTACGACTCCTGAGCAGGGCAGTATCCTTTCGGCGCTCGACCGGTCGAAGCAACTGCTCTTGCCCAACACGTCGGGCGCACGAACGGCAGACGAGGCTGTTCGCCTTGCGCGTCTGGCGCGCGCTTCGGGTTTGGAGCCATGGATCAAACTCGAATTGACGCCGGAACCGCGCTATTTGTTGCCCGATCCTATCGAGACGCTTCGCGCGGCCGAGATATTGGTGCGCGAGGGATTCGTCGTGTTGCCCTACATCCAGGCAGATCCGATTCTCGCGAAACGACTCGAGGAAATCGGGACCGCGACGGTGATGCCGTTGGGCGCTCCGATTGGCAGCAACCGGGGCCTGCGTACGCGCGACTTGATTCGTATCATCATCGAGCAGGCGAACGTGCCGGTAGTCGTGGATGCGGGTTTGGGTGCGCCGTCGCATGCGGCGGAAGCCATGGAGATGGGCGCCGACGCGGTGCTGGTCAACACGGCGTTGTCCGACGCGGCGGATCCGGGTGCAATGGCGAAGGCGTTCGCGATGGCAACGGCGGCTGGACGTCTGGCCTATCGCGCGGGACTCGGTCCGATTCGGGATACCGCTGATGCGTCGTCGCCTTTGACGGGATTTTTGGACTGATTCCAGTAATTGCAGTGCCTCTTGCAGAACCTCGGCTGTACCGTTTTTAGGCTTTAGGCTTTAGGCTGTAGGCAGTGCCTACAGCCTAAAGCCTACAGCCTAAAGCCTAAAGCCTATGGGTTTTGCAAGAGGCTCTGCGGATTGCGGATTAGAACCGTCGATGGAACCTTTCAGTCGTGTGTCGAATAATACAACAACAGGACTTGATGGGATCGGGACAAGACGCAATGAATTTGGTCGATGAATTGGCCGCGTGGCCGAGCGAACGCGTGACTGGCATGATCGCGGATATGCAACCGCGTCACGTCGAGGCGGCGCTGCATCGCGAGGAACGCACGCTGCCGGATTTGGCCGCGTTGCTTTCGCCGCACGCACGCGCGTTCCTCGAACCGATGGCGCGCGAAGCGCAGCGCATCACGCGCCGCCAGTTTGGCCGCGTCGTCAACTTGTACGCGCCCATCTATCTCTCGAATGCGTGCACGGCCGATTGCCTTTACTGCGGGTTCGCGGCGCAATCGGGGATGCGGCAGCGGCGCGTCACGCTCGAAGCAGACGCGATCCGGGCGGAATGCCGTGCGCTGGCCGAGCATGGATTCCAGAGTGTGTTGTTGCTGACCGGCGAAGCGCCTAAGATGACTCCGCTTTCCTATCTTGAAGATGCCGTGGCCATTGCGCGCGAGTATTTCGCGTCGGTGTCGATCGAGATGTTTGCAATGGACGCCGATGCCTATCGCGCCCTTTGCGAGCGCGGACTCGACGGCGTCACGCTCTACATGGAAACGTACCACCGTCCCACGTATGAGCAAGTCCATCGCGCGGGTGGCAAGCGCGATTACGAATACCGCCTGGATGCGCTCGAACGGGCGGGGCTCGCCGGCGCACGACGTCTCAACCTCGGCGCACTCCTGGGCCTGTTCGATTGCGGCGTCGAGGCGTTCTGGATGGCCGTGCACGCACGCCATCTCCAGAAGGCCTGCTGGCAAAGCGCGGTCGCCATTTCTTTTCCGCGCTTGCGCAACACGCCGCCGCGGTTCGGCATCCCCGCACCGGTAAACGACGCCGACCTTGTGCAACTGGTCCTCGCGCTACGGCTGTTTCTGCCCGAGTGCGGTTTCTCGCTTTCCACACGGGAATCGGCGTCGTTTCGCGATGCCCTGTTCCCGCTGGGCGTAACTATGATGAGCGCTGGTTCCTCGACGCGTCCGGGCGGCTACGCAACATATGGCGACGAAACGTTGGAACAGTTCGAGATTCAGGATTCTCGTTCGCCGGAAGAGGTTGTCGCGGCGATTCGCGAGGCTGGATACGATCCGGTGTGGAAAGACTTTGATCACGCATTCTTTTTGGGGTGATTTTCGATGCGGTTTTTCGGGGAATGGGAGGCAAAAGAATTAACTGGACAACAAACGGATATTATGCGAAAATCATGCAGGAGGATGTGATTGGCCATGATGGAACAAAGGCCTCGGCCCCAGGCCGTTGTTGAACGTATCGACGCGGATGCCGTTTGCGAAAAGTGCGGAACGGTCAGTCCGGAAGACACGCTGCTGTGCAAGACGTGCGGCAACAATCTGCGCGATCAACGTCTGCACCGTGTGCAGTCCGAAGGCCCGACCGAAGAAGCGTTTATCGAGGCGGGCCGTCTGACGTGGCTGACGAAGGTGCTGGGCGTCGTAGGCACGCTACTCATCATTTTTGTCGCGTTGAACTTCGGACGTATCGAGCAAGCAATGACCGAAGCCAGTTCGGACGTTACAGGGGATCCGCGCGCGTACTGGCAGGGCGCGACCAGTGTGCCGCTCGAAGAACTGGCCGCGCAACTGAAATCCAATCCCGTTTCGCCGCAGGAAACGGCGTATGCGCTCGAGCATCGTGCCGCGAACGATATCGTCGATGGACGCTATGTTCTCGTGGAGCGCGATCAGAATACGCCCGTTGGCGAGGCGATCGTCCGCGTCGACAATGACACCTACTACTTCGTAGCAGCTTTATCTAATGGTACCACAGAGGTGCGCGGGTGCGGGAATATCGAGGGGAGCGCCCGCATCGCTTCGCGCGACAAATGCGCGCTCCAGATAAACGGGCAACGATACTTGGCGTCCGGGTTTGCGCAACGTGTGCCGGACGGCGGTTTCGAATGCTTCGGCCTTAGCCACGCCGACAACGAGAGCTACGCCGTGCTGGCCTATCGGATCCCGGCCCGTACGCAGGAAGAGCAGACCACGTCTCCCGATCAGGGCCAGTAGAAAAGCCCCGCACGCGCGTTTCATGACTCCGAGATCCGTTCCGATTCCGAGCCTTCAGTTTCTGGGGGCGTAATCGACGCAGCGAATGGCGTTGGGGCGTTCTGGGTGGCGGCACGCGGACGGATGATCGTAACGACAATTGTCACACAAGAACTCCGCCGGACAACGTACGCGAATCCACCAAGAGCGAATTTGTTTCAGAAGTTTCATTTTTTTACCAGTAGTTAAGTAGGGAATTCAGGAGTCAGAATTCAGAATGTCAACGAGTTGTGCCATGGCACGAGAGCGTGGGAGACTCGCCCTGTGGCTGACATGCCACTTCGAAGAGATCGCGACATATACCCGGCGCTCTCGACATTCTGAATTCTGACTCCTGACTCCTGAATTCCTTTTCGCGGATTCATTGCGCGTTCTCGAATTGCTTTCGGTATTCAAGGGGTGACATCTGCTCGAATTTGCGGAACAGCTTGCCAAAATTGCTCACGTCGCGAACGCCGACGCGTTGGGCCACGCTGCTGACCGGCAGCTTCGTTCGGCGCAGCAATTCCTTGGCTTTGTCCACGCGCAAACGCCCGAGGTACTCGCTGAACGACATGTCGAAGTTCCGTTGCAGTCGATGGGTAATTGCCGTCGGATGCACGCCAATGGCCGTAGCGACTTCGTCGAGCGTAATCCCCTCTTCAAGATGACCCAACACGAGCCGGTTGAGTTCGGCGTACTCGGGGGCGTTCGGCGCCGTGCGCGTGGCGGCGCGTTTGAGCGTGCCGAGCAAATCCATGACGGCATCCGCGAGGCCTACGGGGGATCCTGCGGCGCGCACCGCTTCGACGAATTCCGCGAAACGTTCCCAGCACGATTCGCATACAAGCCCGGCTTGTTCGGACGATTCCAGCACCGCCGCAGTCAAGGCCACCGCGCGGGCGCGTTGCGCGGCCAAACGTCGGCGCGCGGGCGCGTGACCTTCGGCTAGCACGCCGACGACCAGTTCACGCGCTTTGCCCTGAATGGCGCCGGACAGCGCGGCGGAAATCGGTCCTGCTTGGTATGCATCGACGAGGCCCTTGCGTATGCGACGACGCGCGCGTCCGGCAATGGCCTCGGTAGGCTCGGGGTCGGCGTCTTCGTCTGCGGACGCTGCAACCCACATCGCGCGCAAGGCCTCTTGCAACCACAAAAGAATCGCGGGAAAGACCGTCGCGGAGGTGACGGGGATGTCGTGCAATGCAAAGGGGAGTTGCATGCGATCATGCGCCTCGATTGCGCGCAACCCGCGTCTGGCGTCCGTCTCGATAGCCTCGGCCCCTTCGGAAGGACAGTAGGGTGCCAGCGTAATCGCCAGTCCTAGTTCGGGATCTAGCAAAGGCACGGCCATGCATGCGAAACCCATGTGGCAGATGAACGGCGTCGGTTCGTTGCGGCGCAACGCGTCCGTGGCGGCTGCGGCCCGGTCGTGTCGGCACGCGGCCTTGCCGCGGGGAATTGCGTTCACGTACCGGCACGCGGCTCGGGGTGCGCCGCATGAGAATACGCGGAAACCTTCCTCGCCTTGCTGGAACGCGTGCACGGCGAGAGCGCTACCGGCGGCGCGTGCCGCGCGTTCGAGGACGCGGCGCACTTCGGGTGTACGCACGAATTCGGAAACGTTCATGCGCGGATCTCGAACAGTGGCGTCGGCGCGTCCTGCCGGGCGACGTGCAACGCCGCGCCGTGGCGTTCGAGCACTTTGGCCGCCATACGGAGCGCGAGTTCCGGCGAATTGTTCTCTTTGCTGATATGGGCGAGCAGCACGACTTGCAGCCCGTCGTGGAGCAGGTCCTCGAGCAGACTGTTCATCGCCGCGTTCGAGAGATGTCCCTGACGTCCGCGAATTCGCTGTTGTAGCATCGGCGGGTACGAGCCTCGCAGGAGCATCTCGGGACAATGATTCGATTCGAGGATCAGGCCGTGCGAACCATGCAGCCGCGCGCGGACCAGTTGCGAGACGTGGCCGAGATCGCTCGCCATGCCCAGCTTGGCGCCCGCGTGTTGGAGCGTATAGCTCACGGGATCCGCCGCATCGTGGGAGATGCTGAAACTCTCGACCTCGATTCCGTCGACCGGGATGCGGTCGCCCGCATCGAAGATCTCGACGCCCGGCAAGCCGCTGACCTTCGGCGGCAGGCACGCATAGGTCTGGGCGGTCATGAACACCGGTACGCGCATTTTGCGCGTCAAAACGCCGAGTCCGTCGACATGATCCGCATGTTCGTGCGTTACGAATACCGCCTGCAATCCATCGAGCGTTTCGCCCACGGCCTGCGTCCGCAGATTCAACTGTTTGAACGACAGTCCGCAATCGACGAGGACCTTCGTCCGAGCCGTTGCCACCAACAACGCGTTCCCGCTGCTGCCGCTGCCAAGCAATGTGAAACGAAGCACGAAATATGACTCCCTGCATTTGATGCGATTGAATGAATTCTACCACATCCTGAGGACGGGCAACTTTTCGAGGCGTTTGTGAAAAGTAGAATGTCCCCGTGGGGTACATGATACACTCGGCGGACTGGAGTTGGACGATGATGGGCAAAGAATCCGATTGCGATGGCGTCATTCCCTTGCAGGGTTTGGACAAGGGCGTGCTGCTCGAACGCTTGCAGGCGTTGTCGAGCGGCGACATTCGATGGCGCGAGCATCGTGCGTTTGCGCTGGTCTATGAGCTTTCAGATGAACACACGGCTTTCTTGCAGGAAGCCTATGGGCTTTTCCTGGCGACCAATGCGCTCAATCCGATGGCCTTTAAGAGCCTGCGAAGCATGGAACGCGAAGTCGTGCGCATGACCGCGAACCTTTTGCACGGGGATACGGACGTCGTTGGCGTGATGACTTCGGGCGGGACGGAGAGTTTGCTGTTGCCGGTCTTGGCGTACCGGCAGCGCGCCCGCGCGCGGTGGCCGTGGATCAAACGCCCGGAAATCATCGTCCCCGAATCGGCCCATCCGGCGCTCATGAAAGGGGGAGAGTATTTCGACGTGCGTATCGTGCGCACGCCGTTGACGGCGGATTTCCGCGCGGACGTGGACGCGATACGACGCCGGATCACGTCGAACACGATCGCGATCGTGGGGTCGGCGCCCTGTTACCCGTACGGCGTGGTCGATCCGATCGAGGAACTCGCCGGACTCGCCCGCGAACGCGGGATCGGCCTCCATGTAGATGCGTGTCTGGGCGGCTTTCTCCTGCCGTGGATCGAACGAGTGGGCCGGGCGTTGCCGACATGGGACTTTCGCGTGCCGGGCGTCACGTCCATCTCGGCGGACCTTCACAAGTATGGTTACGCCGCCAAGGGCGCGTCGGTCGTGGTATATCGGTCGATGGATTACCTGCGACATCAATTTTTCGCGGACGCGGATTGGTGCGGCGGCGTGTACGCGTCGTCGTCGTTGCCGGGCACGCGGCCCGGTGGCGCGATCGCGGCGGCATGGGCGTCGCTCAAGGCCATCGGTGAAGACGGTTTCATGGATAACGCGCGCCGTATGCTTGACGTCAGCCAACGATTCAAAGACGGCATCCGCGCGATCCCGCCCCTCGAGGTTCTGGGCGATCCGCCCGTGGGCGTCATGGCATTCGGTTCGCGCGACAAGCGCCTGAGCGGCTTTGCCGTGGCCGACTTTCTCGGCGAGCGCGGCTGGCACGTGGACCGTCTTCAACACCCCGAAAGCATCCATCTGATCCTCAATCCAGGCCACGAGCATGTCGTCGACGAATACCTCGAAGACTTGCGCGCGGCAGTCGCCCATGTCCGCGCCCATCCCGACGCCTCGTTGGAAGGCAGCGCGCCGATGTATGGCCTCGTCGCCCGGGCGCCCATGCGCCGAATGGTCAAGCGCAATGTCCTGAAAGTGATCGAGCGACTGCACAGCGGCGCAGGCGACGGCACCGACGACGCGACGCATCTGCCCGCACCCTTGCTGCGCCTGATGCGCTGGCGGGCACGGGCGGCGCGCCTGTTCGGACGGTAGAAAGGAAGCGCGGTCTTGGAGTTCCTGTTTGTCGCATTTGCGTTCGGACTCGGGGGATTCGTGCAGACGGTCGCCGGGTTTGGCTCGGCGCTTGTGGCGATCCCGTTGGTGACGCTGGCGATCAGCGTCCGTACGGCGGCTCCGGCACAGGCGCTTATAGGTTTCGTCGTTACGCTGGCGGTCCTGCAACAGAACTGGCATGGCCTGCGATGGTACGAAGCGAAGCGGCTGATCGTTGGTTCCGTATTCGGAGTGCCGCTGGGGGCTATCGTGCTCAAGAACTTTCCGTCCGGGATTATCACCGGTTGTATGGGCGTCATGTTGATGGCATACGGGGTATGGCTGAGCCGCGCGAATCTGGAAATCGACGAAACGCCCCAGGCGGCAAGACCAGGCTGGCGCCCGAAGTTGTGGGCCGCTGCGGTTGGCTGGATCGCGGGGGTGCTCGGCGGGGCGTACGCGACGGACGGTCCGCCGCTGATCATGTACGGGACCTACAATCGCTGGCCGAAAGCGACCTTCAAATCCGTGCTTCAGTGTTGCTTTCTGGTCAATGGGTTGAGCATGGTGGTCTGGCACGGAGCCAACGGATTGATTACGGCGGAGGTCATTCGGGCCAGCTTGTTCGCGCTGCCCGGTGCGGTGATCGGGACGCTCGCGGGACGCTACGCCGACCGATACATCGACCATGACCGTTTCCAGCGCCTGCTCAGAATACTGATCCTGGTGTTGGGCGCGGTCTTGTTCGCGGAGGCGTTCCGTGCATCGTGAACCCGGCGCCTAGTGGCGCTCGCAAAACTCTTGCAGGCGTCGCCAAATATAGTGGGTAATGGATAAATCCGCGTCCGCCGCCAATTCGGTGAATCGCAGGCACAACAGGCGAACGTGGCAGTCCTGCGGATTGCCCGATGGCATGATCTGGGCGACTTTGCATGGAATGGCGTGCGTGCTTTCGCCGGGCAACGACAACTCCATGTCGACTGTTGTGGAGAAATCGAAGGGCGCGTCGCTTTGAATGAGCGCGCCGCCCGCGCTGATATTTTGCAGGGATGCGTTGTATCGGCGGACGTGACTGCGGTCCTTGACCTGTACGGTGAGGTCCGTCGGTATCCGGCAGGTGCTGCGGTGGACGCTGCGCTTGACCTCGGTCGGCCTGCGCAACACGATGCCTTCCGCGCCGACCACGGGACCGCGCAGGACTTCGGTCGAGTAGTAGCAGTATCCGTTCTCGTCATGGAATTCCATGTCCGCGCGCATCCCCTCGACGGGATAGTCCTTTCCCGGAAACGTCACGCTCACCGTGTCGCTGTCCAATGCCAGCACCCGGACGAGGAAATGGCGTTCCGTTACATATAGGAAGCACTGAAGGCCTTCCGCCAGTTCACACGGTTCGCCCGTCTTATCCACCGCGCTTACAGGCGGCTTCGCGTCGTTCCCATCCATATGCTACAACCCTCCATGCTTAAGTCTTAAGTACTGTCTATGACAGTGCTACAAACACGCCGAGAAGGGCGTCGTGAAACGCCTCCTTCTCGATATCCAGATACAGCGAGTGGTGGAGTTCGTACATTCTTCCCACGAGCGAGCCGTTGTGATAGAGGCCGTCGCGGATCATGGTGTACTTCGACGGGCATGGCCGAAAACAATTGACGCTCACTTTCGACGCGGCCAAGCTAAAGCGGCGTGCAATCCGCGCGATTTCGTCCGGGCCGCGAAATACGGACATTTGGCCCGGCAAGCCGCCCATGAAGAAACTCCCGACTGGCGCTTCGACCTCGATTTGGACGACGTCGTTTTCCTGCGCGTCTTTGACACGCCAGCGGTCTTGGTTTGGCTCGACTTCCACGAAATACACGACGACGCCGTCGTTGTCCGTACATGCGAATAGGTCGCCCGGCGTCGGCAACGGACGTCTGATCAACAGATGACCTGCGAACGGATCGGGGATTTCCGGTTCGGCGATGTTCTCGTGAGAATTCGCTATGGACCGCTGGGCGTCTTCGGCGAATTCGGCCAGTCTCCGCGCACCCTCGAGCACCCACCGTTGGCGCATTTCGTTCAACAACGCCTGCAACGTGAACGTGACAACGCCCATGACAATCACGGCGGCCATCGCAGATGCACCTAACGTCCTCACTTTGTCCTGTTCCGACACGATACCGTACACAAGGACGCCGACCGATTCGAACAGGCACAACGCGTACACGCCCATCAGTCCGAAGGTCAGGGGATGGACGATTCGCGGCAGCGTGTAGTAACAGACGGCGCGCTCGTATTCGGTCAGCCTTTCGAATGGGCTGTCGATCCGCGCCATAACGTCGTTCTCCCTCGGTTTTTTCGCAGGCTCAGGATAGAACAATTCAGCGGAAGTTACAAGTATCGAACGATAGGCGGGATAAAGGATGCTGAAGTTATAGACCTTAGGCTTTAGGCTTTAGGCTTTAGGCTTTAGGCTTTAGGCTTTAGGCTGTAGGCTTTAGGCTGTAGTAGGAAGTACCCTTCGTTTCGTATCCTTCATCCTACAGCCTACAGCCTACAGCCTAAA
>CAIYET010000321.1 GCA_903925285.1 Candidatus Hydrogenedentota bacterium
ACCTTGAGCGATATCACCGACCGCAAACTGATAGAGGAGGCGCTGCTGAATAGCGAAGAACTGTATCGCACGATAGCAGAGTTTACCTATGATTGGGAGTACTGGATGAGCCCTGATCGGCACTTCATCTATTGTTCTCCCGCATGCGAGCGTCTAACGGGCTATCAGCCCGAAGACTTCGTGAAAGACCCTAATCTGTTGATGGCAATTGTGCATCCCGATGACCGTACATTATTCGCCCAGCATATGGGTGATCTTATTACCCCGGGTTCTGAATCCCACGAGCAGGAACTCCGTATGATCTCGCGGTCCGGTGAAGTGCGCTGGATCAATCATGCATGCCGCATCGTGCGTGGTCTCAATGGAGCGTATCTGGGCCGGCGGGGCAGCAATCGCGATATCACCGATCGCAAACACGCCGAAGAAGAACTGCGCCAGGCGTTCGACGATATCAGGACCTTACGCGGGATCTTGCCCATCTGTATGCACTGTAAGAAGATCAGAGACGACCAGGGATTCTGGAGCCAGGTGGAGACTTATGTCCGCAAGCACACCGAAGTCCAGTTCAGCCACGGCATTTGCCCGGAATGCATGAAGGACTTTTATCCCGAGTTAGAGCTAGATGCGGGGAAGAATAAGGACAGTGCAGGAGATATGAGATGACCACCAGGAATACGGAACCCAGTGTCGTTGCCAGCACGATCGTCGAGACGAGAAGGGGCTAGGTATGGCTACAGAGATTGATAGCAGGTCGCCTTCGACCGTGCGTTCCTTCACGGTGCGGCGTGTTCTTTGGGGCGCCGGTATTGGGGTGGCATATTTCCTTGCGCACCAAATATCGTTTCTGTTTCCCGATGCCGCAAAGGTTCTCATGGCTATATGGCCAGCCGCGGGCATTGGTCTGGCGGCGCTCCTGCTCAGCCCTCGCCGGTTATGGCCGACGATTGCCGCAGTCCTTTTCATTGCCGGGAACTCGGCCAATCTGATCGAGGGCCGTCCCTTCATCGGCAGCGTGGGGTTCATGACGGCGAACGTCCTCGAATCGTTGGGCTGTGCATGGCTGATCCTCCGAATCGGCGGCGATGGGATAACGTTCAGCCGCGTGCGTGAAGTAGTGGCATTGCTCGTAGCCGCAGTTTTCGTGAATGCCGCCACCGCAAGTATCGGCGCGGTTACGGCCCATTTTATCAGCGCCGCCCCGTTTTTGGAATTCTGGCAAACGTGGTGGATCGCCGACGGCCTTGGAATCCTGCTGGTAACGCCCGTCATTGTCTCGTGGGCGACGCGGCAAGAACCGATGCTGGGCGTGAGATGGCGTTGCGTTTTCGAGCAGAGCGCATTCATGATCTTATGGTGGGCGGTGGCATGGCTGACGTTTAACCCAAGCGACCTCCTCAACCAGCACATCCTGCCTTCCTTTCTCCTTGTCACCTTGCTTGCTTGGCCCGCCATGCGATTTGGCACGCGTGGCACAATGATCGCGCTTGTCCTGCTGGCGGTCATAACCATTACCGGTACGGCGGTGAACGCAGGCTATCACACCTCTCTGCTCTGGGGCGGCGAAGACCCGATCCGACGGCTGCTGCTAGCGGAGTTCTACGTCGCGATGATGACTCTCACCGGGCTGTTGCTGGCCGCCAGTTATGCGGAAGCCAAGTCTGCCGGGCAAGCCATCGCGCAAAGCGAAGCGCGCTATCGCGGTCTGGTCGAAGGCGCCAATGACATCGTCTGGCGAATGGACCTCCAGGGCCGCTTTACATTCATGAGTTCCGTGGTGAAGAAACTCGCCGGATACGATCCGGAGGAACT
>CAIYET010000322.1 GCA_903925285.1 Candidatus Hydrogenedentota bacterium
GAGCCTACAGCCTACAGCCTAAAGCCTAAAGCCTCTATTTGTTAAGAATGGCGGAGGATGGGGGACTCGAACCCTCAAGCCCGAAGGCGCCGGTTTTCAAGACCGGTGGATTACCAATTATCCTAATCCTCCGAATGCCGTAACTATTGTATCGCACCCGCGCCGCGATTGTCACACGGCGTGGGAGGGATGAATTAGGAATTAGGAATTAGGAATTAGGAATGACTGGCCGCAAAGGATCTTTGTGCATATCCATTCCTAATTCCTAATTCCTAATTCATCGTTCATCGCACGGCTTTTGCGTCGGCAGTGCCTCTTGCGATAGCCTTAGAGCCGTGCACAACCAAACGGCGGGTTAGATGGATCTCGAACAACGCATCGAAGTCTTGGAGCGCCAAGTGGGCGAGTTGACGGAATTGGTCCGTCAGATGGCCGCGCCGCCTGTCGTCAAAGCGCCGGTTCGCGCGATGCCTCCGCCTCCACGACCGAAGGTGCGCACGAGCGTCGCGAAGGTCCTCGGCGGCGAGCCAGGCGAGAGCCTCGAGGCGCGCGTCGGCGGGATCTGGCTGAGCCGCGTCGCGGTGGTCATGCTGATGACGTGTATCGTGCTCGGCGCGCGCGTCACGCTCTACAGCGAAACCATCGCGCCGGGACAGAAGCTCGGCGTCTTTTATGCCGTCGCGGCGTGCGGCATTGCATACGGACTCCTCCGCCGCGCCGCGAACGATCTTTTCGCGCAAGCGGTGCTCGGTGCGGGGCTGGCGACTTTGTATTTCACGACGTATGCGGCCTTTTTCGTCGACGAGATGCGCGTATCGAACCAGCAGGCCGTGGCCATTCCGCTGTTGCTCATCTGCCTCGGCGTTTTGGTCGGCGTATCCCATTGGCGCCGCAGCCAGACGGTTGCGGGCGTCTCTCTATTCCTAGTTTACTATACCGTTGTCGCCAGTTGCATGAGCGGCGCGAATGGCGAGAATCTGTACTACGCGCTGCTCACCTGCACAATGCTTGCCGTCGTCGCGGTGATGTTTCACGCGTTGCATCGGTGGCTTCTGTTTGCATGGGGAGCGCTGATCGCGACGTATGCGGTGTACCTCTATTTCTTCCTCGTGAAACCGGGTGGTCTCGGCATGCCGGACCTTGAGTACTTCTGGTTTAGCAACGGATTCCTCGCCATCTGCTACGTCTCATTCGCGTTTGCGGGCATCGTCGATGCGCGCAAGACGGGCGAATACCGGCGCGGCGTAGCGCCGATGGCCGGCGTCAACTCGTTCGTGTTCATCGTGCTTGGTTGGTACGCGGTGCGCCATGTCTACCCGCACGACGAGTGGATGTTCCGCCTCGGACTGGCCGGATTGCTCTTCGGATTCGCAGCGCTACTCGAGTTGACGGGGCCGCGCGGGAATTACTTGTTCCAGGTCTACATGGCCAAGTGCGTGGTCATGCTCACGCTGGCGCTTCAGGCCTATTTCTCCGGCGAGACGCTGATGGTGGCAATCAGCCTCGAATGCGTCGCGCTGGCCTTCTCCTACAAGCGTAGCGGCATCGTGACGTTCAAAGTGCTTGGCATGCTACTGCTGTTGGTCGCGTTTATCGGCAGCCTGTTTCAAGTTCGAGCGTCCCAACTGCTGTCCGTGGGCGGATACGTCATTCAGGCCAACTGGTTCTGTTGCGTCGGCAGCGCCATCGTGCTGAGCGTCGTCGCCTGTTTCTACAC
>CAIYET010000323.1 GCA_903925285.1 Candidatus Hydrogenedentota bacterium
AAACACTCCCGCCCTACATTAAACGACGCACTTTTTCTTGTTGTTTTTGACCGCTTCTGACCAATAAGGCACTAACTTCCAACTTCTAGTTTGCGCATCCATTCACGCCCCACGCAGGTCCTCATGAGGTTTCGGAGAGGAGTTCACCGTAATAGGCATCGTTCATCTCTTGCAGGCAGACATGGCGATGACAGACTTGGCACTCGAACTCCTGGCCGACTGGTGAACCTTCGGGGATGCCGATAAAGGTACTGCAAAACGGGCAGGCAATGCTCCTGCCGCCCGCGAGCGATTCCTGGATGACGCGGCTGACGCGTCCGGCGTGATAGGCTTCGACGAACGCGTCGACGCATTCCGGGTCGAACTGCGAACCGCGTCCCTTGATCAACTCGTCGATGGCGATTTGCGGATCGAGACCCTTGCGATAGGGCCGGTTACTAGTCATGGCATCGAAGGTGTCGGCCACGGCAATAAGACGGCCTTCGAGCGGAATATCCTTGCCCGCAATACCGAACGGATAGCCTTTGCCGTCGAAACGCTCGTGGTGGTAAAGGCAATACGGGATTAGCGGCTTGAGGAATTCGATATCGCGCAACATCCGGGCGCCGCGCTCCGGATGGATCTTCATCTTCGCGTATTCTTCGTCCGTCAACTTACCCGGCTTTCGCAGGATGGCATCATC
Source organism: Candidatus Hydrogenedentota bacterium (assembly GCA_903925285.1). Lineage (GTDB taxonomy): Bacteria > Hydrogenedentota > Hydrogenedentia > Hydrogenedentales > SLHB01 > DSVR01. The sequence continues at coordinate 683 of CAIYET010000323.1, forward strand.
GACGGCGATCTTACCGACATCGTGCAAGACGCCACCCATTTCGCCCTGCTTGAGCTGTTCTTCGGTCCATCCCAGTACGCGCATGATTTCCAGGGCCAAATTAGTCACGCGCCATGTGTGGCCGACGGTATAGAGATCCCGCATTTCGACCGAGTCGGTGATGGCGATCAGGGTATCGTGGTACGCACGTTCGAGCTTGTGGACATACTGCGCGTTCTTGATCGCGACGGCGGCGGCGCCCGACAGTGCCACGAGCAATTCGAGGTCGCTCTTTGTGAAGGCGTTCGTTGTGCCGCGGGTGTCGACGTACAGCACGCCGAGGTGTTCGTTGTGATGCGTCAGCGGCGTGCACATGGCCGACGAGATGTTCTGCGCGATGATGCTGGCCCCGGCCTCGAAACGGGCGTCGTCGGCCGCGTCGACGGTCAAAATCGCCTCGCCGTGTTCGAAGGCCCGCGAGACGATCGTGGAACTAATGACCGTGTTACCCGAACCGGACTTGACAAACTCGGTGATGAGTTCGCCCGTCTTTTCGTCTTTGAGCAGGATGACCCCGTTATGGGCGGGAATCAACGAGAAAATCTGGTCCATGACGCTCGCAAACAGCTTTTGCAAGTCCTGCTCGCTCGCGATGATTTGATTGGCTTTGTATACTGCGGCAAGGCGATTCTGCGCGTCGCGCAACTGTTCGAGCGTGACGGCCGTCCGCGGCGCCTGGAAAAACGTCTCGTACACGTTCGCAGCATCCGCCGCCTCGACATGCCCGCTCAATCTTTCGATAGAGCCGCTCACCGCAGGTCCCAAATGCACGCCCGATGCGTCTGCCGCACCCTCATAGCGGAATTCCGATGCGCCGATCCGTATGACGTCTGCGTCGGATAGCCGACACTCGACGATCCGACGATTGCCCACGTACGTGCCGTTCCCGCTACCCTGATCTCGCAGGAATGTCCCGTTCGGAGTCTGCTCGATCGTCGCATGCTTTCGCGACACCTGCGGATCATCCAAATAGATCGAACTCGTCGGATTGCGCCCGATGATCACCGTGTCCTCGATCTCGAAGGTATCGCCTTGACGCGGACCCGAGAGGAATACAATGCGCTCATGTGCCATGACAACCGTCTCCTCAGTTAATCAAGCGCCGAACCTCGCCACCGGACCCGTCGAGTGCTGCGCGCACGCCACACTTCCTCGGCGGCCACCCCGTGAATCGGCCAGCGGTCGGTTTTCTCAGTCCATTGTTCCCTTATATCACGAATGGCCGCGTCAATACAACGAGAGAAAAGACACACATATACCACCAGTCGCGAAGAACGCAACCACAACATATTGTGGTTGAACATATCAGGGAACAACTTGTAGGAAGTAATCGCTTGACAAAAATGCGCGCCTACTATAGAATGTAGCATGAGAAACCAAGCGGCAGTTGGCGTGGAGGCGATAAGGAAGCTATCTGCTTATACGGTGAATGGTCATAAACCCTGGCTGCATCAGGCCGCTTGGGAGTGGTGGGTCCATGGACATTGAACAGGCGCACTTGAACTTCTTTGGCCTTCGGGAGCAACCATTCGCTCCAACGGCGGATCCTTCGTACTTTTATGCCACGAAAGAACATAAGGAATGCCTGTTTCGGTTGTGGAGCAGTATCGACGCGCGGCACGGAATCGCAGTAGTACTAGGTAATTACGGTACGGGCAAGACCGCCCTGTTGCGAAAGCTGCTGACCGGGATGGCGGCGACCCGCGAACGGTACAACACCGCAGTGGTGGCGTCGCCGATCCCGTCGTGGACGAGTTTCGCGCTGCTGGAAGCGATCGTGACGCAGTTCCGAATCCCGCCGCCGAAATGGTCGTTCACGGCGTACCTTGATGCGCTGAACGCGTTTCTGATGGAGAACCGCGAGCGGGTCAATACACTGGTTATCGACGACGCGCAGAATCTGAACAAGCGCGGCCAGTTGGAGTTGTTGCGCCTGGTGCAGAATCTCGAAAGCTATCAGCATAAACTGCTGAATTTGGTGCTGCTGGCTCAATTGGAGTGGATCGACATTTTGCGAGCGGCGCCGAACTTCGAGCAGCGGATCAATTTCACATATGTGCTCAAGCCGATCCTGATCGAGGAGACACGGCATTTTATCGAGTTTCGTTTGCGGCAGGCGGGCGGCGAAGGACCGCGCGCGCCCGAGTTCGACGATGCAGCGGTACAGACGGTTCATGCGTACACGGAGGGCGTGCCGCGGGTGATCGTGACGCTGTGCCGCAACGCGTTGCTGGAAGCGTCGCAGATGAAGAAGCGTCGGATAACCGCCGAGATTATTCTCCACACGATCGAGAAGACCACTCTGCCGAACCCGGAAAAAAGGGCGCAGGCCGCCGCTGCGGCCCGAATGACGGATGCGCCGCCGAAACAGGCGCCCGTTGAAGCCGCGTCGTGGGCCGCCGAAACGCCGCGTCCGTTGGCGATGATGCCGCAGACGATCCGCGAGAAGAAGGCTTCGGACATGTTGTTGCGTGCGGCGGAACGGCTGAAGCGGCCTTCGGATGAAGCCGCACCGCCGCAGGGCGTATGATGAAGCGCACGACGAGGTCAAGCGTGGAAGGATGGGCAAGGAAATGGCTTGCCCGGCCGATGAATAGGGACAGGTTGGTGCGGGGCGTGACAATGGCGATGACTGGTGTAAACCCATGACTCCCGATCAAACCCAAGAACCACGTTCGTCCGCACAAGGGACAAATACGCGGGAGTCCGATCTGGACCCCCTCGAAGACGTGTCGCTCGACGGCCTGGACCTCGACGAGCGGTTGCAGAGCGGTGTGCCGGAAGCGCAACGGGCCTCGGACCTCGACTTCATCCAAATGACGGGCCTGGGACGCCCGGTATTGTCTCAAGAAGACCCAATAGCGCCGCCGTCGGTCGAGCCGAGCGAACTGGATGCACGGCGTCCGTTAAGTTTCTTCGAAAAAGGCGTCGCCGATGTGGACGCCAGTATGGCGCCGCCCGCACTCGACGCCGAAGACTCTTTTGCCGAGGAGATTGTACCGTCATTTGGCCCAGCGCGCGAAGAACCGCCCCCGACTGTTATCTTGCCGGAGCCGCCGCCCGCGCCATCCGAATATTCGTCCGAACCTGCTAGACCAACGCCGCTGGCCTCGGTGTTCGACTTCGACGACTTGGATACGGGTGCAACGCCACGTCCAGAAACGATTCGAGACTCGTTGGAAACACCTCGGGAATCGTCGCCCCCGGCGTCGGCGTCTTCTCCCCAAGACGACCTTGCGGAATTATCGCAGGCTGTGGACCGCCTTAAAGCAACTCCCAAGCCGTCGCCGCTTCCCGCGCCCCCGCCGACCGAAGCAGCCGATGACGACTGGGACGAACCGAAATCAACGGAACCGGCATTGGGCGCATGGGACTTGGCCGAGGCCGAGCAATTGCTTCAGGAACTAGAGCACCAACCACGTGACATGGCGTCGCCCCCATCGGACAAAACCGCCACACCCAAGGGCGAGCATGTCAATAATGACGGCGACGACGATGAATCGGTCTATCGGCAGCCGCAGCCCACACGCCGTCACCGCTCGGGGCGTGGGCACACGCGCCAAAGCCGACGCATCTTGCGGTGGATACCGCGCGTGGCGGCCCTGATTCTGGTCATCTTCGGCGGATACGTCGCTTATCATCAAGTCATGCAACTGATCGAGAAGCCAACGGCGTCGCTGGAACGTGCGCGGCAATTAAAGGCGGCGGGACGATTCGATGATGCGTCGGAAGGGTTCGCACGCTTCGCGGCGACCCAGCGCGACCAACCCGGCCGGGCCGACGCGGTGTTTCAGGCCGCGTATTGTCTGCAACTGGCCCCCGTACAATCCTTCGATGAAACCCAGGCGCACAAGAAGCAGGCGTTGCAGTTGTTCGAGCAGTTCGTAACGGATAATCCCGGCCATGCCAAAGTCGCCCGTGCCAAGACGCGCATGGGCATCCTGCATTTCGACCTGGAGGAGTACAAAGAGGCCATCGAACTGCTTCAGAACCCTTCGCTGCAACTGGCCGACCCGGAATCGGCTTTGCCGGCCTTGCGCACGTTGGCGCGAGCACGCTGGAAGATGGGCGATTACGACGCGGCGGAATCGGCCTTTTTACAGGCTGCGGCCCTGGCGAACAATTACACGCCCGATCTGGACTACGAAGAACTGGGCAGCCTGAATCGCTGGAGGGCCGAAAACGCGCAGGAGAACGACGCCGCGCGTCAGCGGTATCGGGCGGCAGCGGTAGAAAACTGGACAAGGGCCATGCGTGTGTCCGGCATCGATCCGGCCACCAAGGCCAAGATTCGCACGAAATGCGCCTGGTTCTTGAGCCAGGCGCAAGGCCAACCGCCCGAAGGTGGGGGAAAACCTCCGGCGGCGGCGCCGGGAGATGCTCCGAAGCCGGGCGACACAGCCCAGTCGGTGGCGCCTGCCGTAGCGCCCGTCGAGCAAACGCCGAAGGGCCCTGACCCGCGCATCGAAGCGCAATACCCTGGAACCCCGCCGGCAAGCGAGGCGTCGCAAACGCCTGCACCGCCGTCCGAGGACGGAAAGGACGAACATGCCGCGTCTTCGCATTCTTGATAGACCTGCCTGCCGAGGGCGACATCTTCGTACAGTCGCCTTGGTCATATGGCTGCTCGTTGCGCCCGTGGGCTGGTGCGCGGATCCCGGATCGGTACCGCATCCGGCACAGAGCAGTAGCGCCACTGTTTCTCCGGGCGACTCATTGTTCGTAGAAGTGTACCGCCGCCCCGAGCTTTCGACTACCACGCAAGTAGACGCGAATGGGAACATCGCCATCCCCTATGTCGGCAATGTGCATGTGGCAGGGGTGAATGAAAAAGAGGCAGGCGAAAGCGTGCAGAACGCGCTACGAACGATACTGAAAAGCCCGCGCGTGGCAGTCTCGCGTTCGGCCATAGCCCGGCCCTCGTTGGCGATGCCCCGCACGGCGGACATGAAGACGCAAGTGATCAACCTGAACAACGGTAGCGCGGAGGTCCTGAGCAAGACGCTTTCCGGCATGAACTCGGCGGGTGGCAGCGTCTCGGCCGACCCAAACACGAATTCCGTCATCGTCACGGATGCGCCTGCCACGATCCAGAATATGATAGCGGTGATCGAGCAACTGGACCAAATGCAGAGCCAGATTACGCAGGTACGAATCGAAAGCAAAATTGCCGAGGTCGAGAAGGGCGCCATGAAACAACTCGGCGTGCGCTGGTTTACCAATGGCAACAATATCGCTGGCGGGTTCAATCCACCCGCGCAACAGCTCCTTAATCCCAGTCAGGCACAGAACAACATTGGCAACGTCCGCACAGGAGTGCTTAATTCGACGGGCCAGGGCTTCCTCGACAATCCGAGCGGCGCCAGTGGGCGCCTGCCGCTCCAGGCGCCCGCAGTGGGCCAGATGTTTTTTGGCATGCTCACCCACGGCGTGGATATCGGCGCCCTGATCGACGCACTCGTCCAAGACAACAAGGCGGAAATCCTCGCCTCGCCTATGATCCTCGCCGTAAACCACAAACCGGCCGAGATCAAAATGGCCGACGAGTTTCCTTATACGGAAGCCTCTCAAGCATATGGAGGAACGGCCTACAACGTGAAGTTCATGGACCTCGGCATCAAGTTGAAGGTTACGCCGCATGTCTACAAGGATTCGACGGGGCCGTACGTCCAACTCGATCTGACCCCCGAAGTCTCCTTCGCGGCGGGCGTGAGCCAAGGCGTGCCGATCCGGTCGGTACGCAGTTCCAACAGCGTCGCGAACGGTCGCGACGGCCAGACGCTGGTCATCGGCGGCATCGTGCTCAACGACGAACGCAACATGAGTCAAGGCGTGCCCGTGATCAGCAAGGTCCCGCTCGTCGGGACTCTATTCAAGCGCAAGGAAAAATCGCGCTCGCGCAACGAGTTGATGATCTTCGTAACGCCGACGATCCACGAGGCCCCGGAAAGCGTTACATGGGACCGGATGATCAATTTGACGGGAGCGGCAAAGTTGGACATGCCGACGATACCGATCAACGAAACGCAAGGGGAATGCCGGAAAGACTGACCGATACAATGACGCAGGACATTTCTCAGATCGACCAACAGACAGCGCAGGTACGCGAGCACCAGTTGCGTTTCGTCATCAACGTACTGACCTCTCGGTGGCGGATGATCGCGGCGTTTACGATCCTGGCGTGCTCGATCTACGGAACGGTGGGCATGCTGCGGGACCAAACGCCCCGCGGGATCTACCACGCGCAAGCAAAAGTCCTCGTGCGCCCGTCCATGTGGGACCGCGACGCACTCAAGGGGGTCCAGGGAACGCCGTTGACCCAGTTTGACGCGCCGTCGCTCGTCAAACGTACGAGCCTTCAACGCATGGCCGAGAAGGTGGTCCATGCGCTCGTGCAGCAGGATATCGCAGACGGACGCGCCCTCAGCGCCCTATCCACCGACGAGGAATACGCGGCGAAGACCGCAGAAATCCAAGCGGCGTTAACCCTCACGGCGCCGGACCCCCAAAGCGGCGTGATCGTCATCAACATCGGCAATGCGCCGACGATCGAGGAAGCCGCCCGCATAGCCGATCTCGCCGCGCGCGTGTTCGTCGAAGAAAACCACCAAGTCCAGATCGAAGACGACAAACAGACGCACGATATCATCAAGAAGCGCCTGCAGGACATCCAACTGGAACTCTATGCCGCCGAAACGGACGAATGGGACTTCAAAAAATCAATCGGATTCCAGACCTACGGAAGCGTCGGCGAAGAAATGTCCAAGATCTACGCGGAACTAAACGAAAAGAAGGCGCTCCGCGAGGAAACGCAGTCGAAGCTGAAAGAAATCGCCACCGAATTGGCGTCCAACGCCACACAGATCCCCGAAGCCCTCGGCAACGTGACCGATACGGTCATCAACGACATGCTCTCGGATCTCGATAAGCTCTTGCAGGAACAGTTGAACATGAGCGTCGCCTACAACCCCGAATATCCGGGCCTGAAAACGATCGAGGAGGATATCTCGGAGAAAAAACAGGCCATCCTCGAAGCGGTCAAACAGGTCGATCAAGGCGTGGGCGACGGCACGAACCTGTGGAAACAGCGCCAGAATTTGTATCGCGAGCAGATCGAATTGCGTATGAGTCTTACTGGCATGGACATCCGCGTGTCAGCACTCCAGCGCATGTTCGAAAACCTCGTGCCAAAGATCCCCGAACTGGCCAACAAAAACCTCGAATACGAACGGCTGGCCAACGAATCCACGCGCCTGCGCGAGCAGTTCAACAAGTTGCGCGAAAAGGAATTCGATATCCGAACGACCCTGAACCGCGACGCCGGGCAAGTCGAGCGGCACGAATCCGTCGAGGCCTCCGTGTTGCCGTACGGCAGCGGGCGCACGCAACGGTGGATGAATTTTGTCATCGGCGGACTGGTCGGATTCGTGGTGGGCTTCGGTCTGGCGATCATGATGGAGATCATGGACACGTCAATCCGCAGCATCGAAGATGTCGCCAGTTACGTGGGCCTCGATGTGATCGGCACCATTCCAAAGATGCGGTTCGGAAAACCGCACGGCGGACGCGGAAAACGGGGCACGTACGTCGCCGCGACCGACGAAGATCAAAGCGACGCGTGCATCGTTACGCAACATGACCCGAAGTCGCCCATCTCAGAGGCGTACCGCACGTTGCGCACCAACTTCCAGTTCGCCACTATCCGGCAGAAGCCCAAAACCATCATGGTGACAAGCGCCGTGCCCGGCGAAGGCAAGACCACCACCGCCGTGAACATGGCCGTTACTATGGCCGACCGCGGTATCCGCGTACTGTTGATCGACACGGACCTGCGCCGCCCGAACGTGCATCGCGTACTGAAAATGGAGCGCGGGCCGGGCTTGGCCGACGTCTTGCGCGAGGGCATCGACGCCCACTCCGTGATCCGGCCGACCCGCATCGAGAATCTGTCCATTGTATCGAGCGGGCGCGTGCCGCCCAATCCGTCCGAGTTGATCGGTTCCGAGCGCATGCAGCGGCTGATGACCCTGTTGTCCAGCGAGTTCGACCTCGTCGTGTGCGATGCGCCGTCGATCCTGGTCGTGACCGACCCCGTGCTGCTGGCCACGCACGTGGATACGGTCGTCTTGGTGATCTCGGTCAACAATGCCCGCCGCGAAACCGTGCAACGCGCGCAGAAGTTGCTGCAAGCGGCCAACGCGCATATCGCCGGCGTCGTGCTCAACGGCCTCGAAGCAACAAGACGACATTACTACTATTACTATTACTATTATGAAGACGGCAGCGATAAGGGCCATCGCCGCTGGTATCACCTGTAGGCGGAGCAAACATAGGAACGCGCGATGAATCCTCCAACCTTCGGCAAAGAGGCGCAAGGTTTGCGCGCCTCGATTCGGTCTTCAGCCCATTCGAGGTAGTCTGTCTTGCTTTTCGGCAATTCCGAGCGCGGTATCGGACGCGGCGAAGTCGCCGAAAGCCGCATCGAGGCGCCGTTTCTTGCGGCGTTCATGACATTGTGCGCGGTTGTTCTGCTGGTCGTCCAGCTGCGTTTCCAAAATTACAGCCTGACCCTTGCCTTGGCGATCACCATGATGGTCTTTGGGACAACGGTCGTACGCGTGGATTTCGGCGTGGCCATTCTGGTGGTGGTGATGCTTATGTCGCCGCAGATCGAACTGACGAATCGGGGGACGGAGGAACACGAACTGAACGTTCGCTACGACGATGTGTTGATCATCGTGATCTTCCTCGGAGTGCTGGTCAAGATGGCGTTCGACGGGCGCGGGGGGTTATGGAAGCCCAATCCAATCAACGGGCCTATCGCGTTGCATTATCTCATATGTATTATGGCCACGCTGCTGGCGCTACGCGCAAATCTCGGCGCTTGGGACCGGCGCAATGCCCTCTTTGTCCTCCTGAAGATGGCGGAATACTACATGATTTTCTTCCTGGTGGTAAACGCGCTGAACAGCCTCCGGGATGTCCGCAGGCAATTGACGCTTTTTTTCATCGTGGCCACGTTTCTCTCCGCGTATGTGCTGCTCATGGCGGGACCGGGCGAGCGGATCGGAACGCCATTCCAGTCTCAAGGGCCCGAACCCAATACGTTGGGTGGTTATTTAATGGTTGTGATGTGCGTGGCGCTTGGTATCATGACACAGGCGCCGCATTGGCGCCAGCGCGCTGTGTTCTTGGTGCTGATGGCAACGGCGTTCGTGCCCTTTCTGTATACGCTTTCCCGTGCATCTTATTTTGGCATGATCGTGGCGTTCGTGACGCTGGGCATTGTTGGACGCAAGTGGTATGTAATAGCGGTCGTGGCCGCCACGTTGGCGCTGTCGCCTGTAATTATGCCCGGCTCCGTCAAAGACCGCGTGAACTACACGTTTCAGGGCAGCGACGGCCAATCGGTGATCATCGCGGGACAAGCCACGGGGGTCCAGGTGGATAAGTCGACCTATGAGCGCATCTACGTCTGGAACAAGGTGAAGTTCATCTTGCAGGTGGCGCCTTTGTTTGGCGGCGGCGTGGGTTGGGGTATGATTCTCGACTCGCAATACGCGCGAGTGATCATGGAAACGGGGCTGATCGGCCTATCGGCGTTCCTGTTTCTCCAATGGCGGCTTTTCAAGACGACCCGCGAAGCATTCCGGTGGTCGCGCAGTTGGATGGGACGCGGCTTGGCTCTTGGCGTCGTCGCGGCAACGGTGGGTCTTGTGGCGCATTCGATCGGGACGATTTCGTTTCTTATCGTGCGGATCATGGAACCGTATTGGCTTCTGGTGGCGCTGACAGTCGTGGTCCGTTCGGCGGCGATCGAAGACTGTGCGCGGCAACTGCGAGCTCAACGTCGCGCACAGGCGGCCGCCGGGATTCTTCAGCCGATCAACCTCGAACGTTCCGCAACTCCTTGAGGCTTTCCAGGCGCGGCACCGAGTAGGTCCCCATGATCATCTGATCCAGCACGCTTTCGTCGGTCGAAAACGCCCGCGCATGCTCGATGGTGATCTTCCCCGCTCGATGCATCTTGAGCAGGTAGTCCTCGAACAGGAACGAGTGCGAGACGGTCTGTTGCATGCCGATGCGAATGCCGTCGGTGTCGCCCTCGCAGATGCCGTCGCTGATCGCCTTGATGTCGTTGAACAGGATCTCGAGCGCGGGGAGACGTCCCCCGCCGATGCGCGGCACGAGCCGCTGGCAGATCACGCAACGCACGCAGTCGCGCAATTGCAGCTTGACCAAGTCGCGCTCGATCGGGTCGAAGAAGCTGATGGTGCGGTTGATAACCTCGTACGCCGTGTTCGAGTGCAGCGTGCTGATCACGAGGTGGCCCGTGGCTGCGGCAGTAATTGCCGAACGGATGGTATCGGGATCGCGCATTTCGCCGATGACGATGACGTCCGGGTCGTGGCGTAACGCCCCGCGTACGGCTTCGCTGAACGAGTTCACGTCCGAGCCGAGATTGCGTTGGGAAATGATCGACTTCTTGTTCGAGTGGACGTATTCGATGGGATTCTCGACGGTGATGATATGGTCCATGATCGTCGAGTTGATCCAGTCGACCAGAGCGGCGGCGGTGGTGGTCTTGCCCGAACCCGTCATGCCGGTAATCAACACGAGTCCGTGGTGCAGGGTAGCCAACTTGACCATGGTCTCCTTCGGGATGCTGAGATCCTCGAACGACGGGATACTCTCCGGTAGAAACCGTAGCGTGCAATGCGGCGAGCCCGACTTCATAAACGCCGACACGCGTGCATAGCCGAGGCCTACTTGGTGGAAGCTGAAACTCGTTTGTTTGTCTTCCTCGAATTCCCGCCAGTAAGCGTCCGCAGCCAATTGGCGGATCAACGCATAGATCTGCGCGCCCGAAAGAATACCGATTAGCTCCGAACGCAACGTCGAGCCGTCGACCCGGAACACGGGCATTTCGTTGGGCGCCAGGTGAACGTCGGTTGCCTTATACTGCAGCATGGCCTGGAACAACAGTTCCGAACTGATCATGTCGATGCGATAGTTGTCCCCGGTGACTCGCCATGTTTCGGGCAACGATATCGCACCCGACAGCTTGTCGACCGCTTCCAGGGATCGGGCAGAGAAGGCGCTGCCCACGGGGGGGCAATGGACAATGTATATGCCGCTCTCCTCTTCGAGCGAACAGGAGTCGGTGTATTCCAGCGCGATCGTGCGCAACGCGTTGGCGACGTTACGCGAGACCCGCGCCGAAAACGCAAACGTTTCGAAGTCGCCCTTGAACTCGCTACGCTCGGCGGTTACTTCGACCGTATCCGAATGCGTCGTGATTTTGCGTGGGATTCCCTGCGTCTTTCGAAGCTGGGTTTCCGCCATCGAGACGACTGTACGCAAGCTCTTTTGCCGTCCCAGCCCTAGCACCATTTCCTGCATATCTACGCACCCCGATGATACTTGAACCATCTTCCGAGAAGTTAGGAGTTGGAATGACTTCTAACTCCTTCTTATGATACACAGCCCCCCTACGCGGCGTCAATAATCCGGCAAAGCCTCCAACGCACGCGCGAAGACGGCCTGGACTTCCTTCGAGAACAGAACGAACCGGACCCGCTCGATAGTCGGATGAGCCTTGAGAAACGCCTCGACCGTCGATACCGCGATCCGCGCCGCGTCCGGGATCGGGTAGCCGTAGACCCCGCAACTGATCGCCGGAAACGAGACGGTCTTCAGCCCATGCTCGACGGCCACTTCGAGACTCCGGCGATGGCAACTCGCCAGTAATTGCGGCTCATTGTGTTTGCCGTCGCGATAAACCGGCCCGACGGTGTGAATGACATGACGCGCCGCGAGCTTACCGCCCGTCGTGATCTTTGCGTCGCCCGTCTCGCACCCGTGCAGTTTCCGGCACTCCTCGATAATCGCCGGACCGCCCGCCCGATGAATCGCCCCGTCCACGCCGCCCCCGCCCAGCAATGTCTTGTTCGCAGCGTTGACGATCGCGTCCACATCCTCACGCGTCAGGTCGCCTTGGACAATCTCGATGATCGCAGAACCGACTTTCCGTTCCATAGCCCCGGTCTTCATAGGCTCGACTCGCGCTGTCCCGGATGACTGCCTGCTCTCTGGGGTGTAAACAGGATAAGGGCAATGATGGCGAATGCAAGGATTGCTGAAGAACTGATGCGACTGAGGTTGAAGCCGCCGTCCGTATAAGGCTTGGTGAGAAGATCGCCAACCGTTGCGCCGAGCGGCCGGGTCAGGATAAACGCCAGCCAGAACAAAAGAGTATGAGATACTTTTGTATAGAAGTACGCTGCCGCGACTACCACAATAAAGCCGGCGAAGACGATCGCACTCCCTTCGTATCCGAGACCTGAACTATCGGCGAAAAAATCGCCCAGAGCGGTTCCGAGTGTGTTCGAAGACAGAATGGTCATCCAGTAGAATATTTCGACCTTGGGCGATGAGATGCTGTCAACGGATACGGAGCCAATCGAGAACCTCCAAAGTCCAAGAACAGCCATCAGGATGGCGAAAAGGATCAATGATCCACCGACATAGCCGATCCCGAGGGAGCGATCGGCATAATCCGCCATTGTCGTGCCGGCAGTTGTGGTTGTAACGATCACGGCCCAATATAGAAAGGGATGAAGAGATTTCGAGGTGACTTGAGCCGCAACGGTGATCAGAAAGAAGGCGAAGAAAATGGCGGTGCTCACAGCATAGCCAAAATCCAGCGTCATGGAGAGTGCGTCTCCACCAGTTTCGCCCAGTGTTGTCGCGGCGATCTTGATAACCCAGAAAGCCAGGGCAACCTCGGGAACTTTGCTCATACTCACTTCATGGACTCGATTCATGCTAAAGGCCCTCTGCAAGAAAAACATTGTCGTAAAAGGATGAAGGATGAAAAAGGGGGTTTGGATTTAGGGTTTGGGGTCCGCCAAATCCAAAACCCCTACAGTTCGTTCGAGGCTGTGTGTTTTTTCATCCTTCATCCTTTGGTAACGTTGTCTTTCAGAATGTGGGGTTAGGTGGTTTGGCGACACTGGAACTCGATGTCCGTATCCCTTGCCAAAACGACTCTAGTCCGTCTGATGCGCAAAGTCAACGCATGCGGAGATTCATTTCGGCGTAGACTGCCGGGTGGTCGGAAGGCCAGCGGAACCGGGGTTCGTAGACGGTGGCATCTTGCGTCCATGTGGACACGTCGGCTTGGACGGGACCGGCGATGAAGATGTGGTCGATGGTCCAGTCGAGGTCCGTGTGCCACTTGATCTCCTCGTCCGTGGCGATGGGCGCGGCGTTCTGGAGGACTGTTTTTTCGGGGGCCAGGTCCATGGCGTCATTGAAAACCGCAGAGCCATCCTTCAGGCCTCGGATGTTCTTATAGCGCTCCGTGCGGATGTCGGTGTTGAAATCGCCGGTGGCGATGATGGGTGTGGACTCGGCAATGGGCCTGAAGGTTCTTGAGAACATCTTTGCGGCGTTTTCCTTGTTGATGCCGTTGTTGTCGAAGTGGGTGTTGAAGAACAGGAACCGAAATCCGTTGTTTTTTTGGCGCAGGTAAGCCCAGTTCACATAGCGCGGCACGGACAACGGTTTCCAATTGTGCGCAAACGGAAGCGTGGGTTTTGGGCTGAGCCACATCTGGCCGGCATCGAGCACGTCGAAGCGGTCGGCGCGGTAGAACAGCGCGCAGTCGCCAAAGGCCCACGGCCCGAACTTGTACGTCTCGCAGGCGTATTGCGGGAATGCTTTCAGGATGGTATCGATGTCGCCGTAGCCGCCGAGTTCCTGGAGGCCAAGAAGGTCCGCGTCATACTTGCCGATCAGGACTTTCAAATGTGGCCAACGTTCGTCCCACTTGTCGTAGCCTTCCTTCTCGCACACGCGGCACAGGACGTTGTAGGTCACGACCTTGAGTTTACCGCTCTCGCATGGCGTGGCCGCGTCGCAATTGGGTTTCGCGCGGTAAGTCTCGACATTGAAATAGGGCTTGCTCCACGAGCGTAGAACAAGCGCCATCGTGTATTGGATACCGTCGTGACGGACATACACGACAAATAACGCGATGACGATCAGGACAACAGCAATGCGCTTGAGCCATTTCATAATTGGGACTACCGTCGTTCTCCTTGTCGTAAGTATAAGCCCCGTCTCGGCATCATGGATTTATTCGAGTCCATCCATCAAGGTGCTCTCCCAAATCTGGCGCTCCGCAATTTCCTCGCCCCATGCTAGAGGATCTGCTTTTAGCCGGGCATATGCTTCGTTCGTCTCCATCAGAAGTCGTTTTCGCCGCAATTCCCGAACAGCCTCGGAAAGGATTTTCGCCATTGACTTACCGCTGGCCGTCGACATGCGAGAGAGTGCAGCATGGTCCACCGCGCTGATTCGAACCGTGTTCGGCCGCATTTGAAGATCCGTCCATTTGTCTATCGTAAAGTGTACTGAATCGTATACGGATCCGTCAATCGCGAAAAACCGTGGAGGCCACTTCAGCGTTTGAGCGACTCATGATATTCCTGGAGCGAGAGGACGTGCATGGGCGACTCGCGCATGGCGCGCAGGGCTTGGATGCCGGCACGTGCGGCGGCGAGCGTGGTCATGATGGGGAGTCCGTGTTCGATCGCGGCGCGGCGGATGGCTTTTCCATCGAGATTGGATTCGTTGCCGAGCGGTGTATTGATAATCCAGTCGACTTCGCCGTTGATCATGCGGTCGACGATGTTGGGGCGTCCTTCGCCGACTTTGAATACGTTTTCGACTTCAATGCCTTGCACGCGCAACGCGGCTGCCGTGGCTTTTGTTGCCAAGAGCTTGAAGCCCAAGTCTATGAGGTCCTGGCCGATGGTTCCCATCTTGACACGGTCGAGCCGGTTGAGGCTTAGGAAGGCCGTGCCGGATTGTGGGACACGATTGCCTGCGGCGATTTGACTCTTTGCGAATGCAAGGCCCATGTTGCGGTCGATGCCCATGACTTCGCCCGTGCTGCGCATCTCAGGTCCGAGGAGGATGTCGACGCCGGGGAATTTGATGAACGGGAGCACAACTTCTTTCGCGGAGACGTAGGCTGGTACGGGGTCTTCGGTGACGCCGAGTTCGCGCAACGTTTTTCCGGCCATGACGCGGGCGGCGATCTTTGCCAGCGGCAGGCCCGTCGCCTTGCTGACGAAGGGGACCGTACGCGATGCGCGCGGGTTGACTTCGAGCAGGAAGATATCGTCGTCGCGGACGGCGTACTGGATGTTCATGAGGCCGATGACGTTCAGTTCGCGCGCAAGCGCCCGCGTCTGTACCTTGATCCGTTCGATGATGGAGGCAGGCAAGTCGTACGGGGGCAAAATACAGGCGCTGTCGCCGGAATGGATCCCGGCTTCCTCGATGTGCTGCATGATGCCGGCAACAATCACGTCGGCGCCGTCGGCCAGCGCGTCCACGTCGATTTCGATGGCTGCTTCGAGAAATTTGTCGATCAAGATCGGATGTTCCGGCGCCGCGTCCACGGCCATCGCCATGTAGCGGTCGAGCGCTTCCTGCGCGTACACGATCTCCATCGCGCGCCCGCCCAGCACGAACGAAGGCCGTACGACGACCGGGTAGCCGATGCGACTCGCAATGACGCGCGCTTCCTCGATGGTAACGGCGGTATCGTTCGCGGGCTGAAGCAGGTCGAGCTTCTCGACCACTTCGCGGAACCGTTTGCGATCTTCCGCACGCGCGATGTTATCGGGTGACGTGCCGATGATGGGGACGCCGGCCTTTTCGAGTGCGACGGCGAGGTTGAGCGGCGTCTGGCCGCCGAATTGCACGATGACGCCTTTGGGCTTTTCGCGCTCGACGATATTGAGCACATCCTCGAACGTAACCGGCTCGAAATATAGGCGGTCGGCAGTGTCGTAATCCGTCGAGACCGTTTCGGGGTTGCTGTTGACCATGATGGTTTCGTAGCCGTCTTCTTTGAGCGCGAACACGGCGTGGACACAGCAGTAGTCGAACTCGATGCCTTGGCCGATGCGGTTTGGACCGCCGCCCAGGATCATTATCTTCTCTTTGGTGGCGGATCGGACCTCGTCTTCGTCGCCGTAGGTCGAGTAGTAATAGGGCGTGTACGCCTCGAACTCTGCCGCGCACGTATCGACCAGCCGGTACGTCGGGATGATGCCATGTTTCTTGCGCAACGCGCGGACCTCGAGCGGGTCCATGTTCCATAGAAATGCGAGCTGGTTATCCGAGAAACCGTACTGCTTTGCCGTGCGCAATGTGGCCGCGTCGTCTGGATTGGCCGTACGCAACGCCTGTTCCTCGTCGACGATTTGCCGCATGTTTTCGAGAAACCACGGGTCGATCTTCGTCGCAAGGAACAGTTCATCGACGGTCGCGCCCGCGCGGAATGCCTGCGCCAACTGCATGAGGCGTTCGGGACGCGGCGTACGGATTTCGCGTAGCAGCGCCTGTTTTTCTTCCTGCGAATAGGGGTTTGCGGTCAGCGATTTGTCCTTGCCGTCCGCGCCGAGTCCGAAGCGTCCGATTTCGAGACCGCGAATCCCCTTCTGGAGCGATTCCTTGAATGTGCGTCCGATGCTCATCGTCTCGCCGACGCTCTTCATTTGAACCGTCAGATTGTTGTCGGCGCCGCGGAATTTTTCGAAGGCCCAACGCGGGATCTTGGTAACGCAATAGTCGATGGACGGCTCGAACGAGGCCGGCGTTTCGCGCGTGATATCGTTGCGGATCTCGTCGAGGAAGTAGCCGACGGCCAGTTTCGCGGCGATCTTTGCGATGGGGAATCCCGTCGCTTTCGAGGCAAGCGCCGAACTGCGCGACACGCGCGGATTCATCTCGACAATGATCATGCGGCCGTTGTCGGGGTGCAAGGCGAACTGGATGTTCGACCCGCCGGTATCGACGCCGATTTCGCGGATGATCGCGATCGCGGCGTCGCGCATGATTTGGTATTCCTTGTCGGTGAGCGTCTGGGCCGGTGCGACCGTGATGCTGTCGCCGGTGTGAACGCCCATCGGGTCGAAGTTCTCGATCGAGCAGACGATGACGACGTTGTCGTTCATGTCGCGCATCACCTCGAGTTCGTATTCCTTCCAGCCGACGACCGATTCCTCGATCAGGACTTCGGCGATCGGGCTGCACGTCAGGCCCCACGCGACTACCTCGTTATACTCCTCGCGATTGTACGAAACGCCCGCGCCCGAACCGCCCAGCGTAAACGCCGGACGGATAATCGCGCTGAAGCCGAGTTCCGCCCCGAAAGCCCGCGCCTCTTCGATCGTGTGTACAACCTTGCTATTGGGCACATCGAGGCCGATGCGCAGCATCGCGTCGCGAAAAAGTCCGCGATCCTCGGCCTTCTTGATCGCAGGGAGGCGAGCGCCGATCAATTCGCACCCGTACTTCTCCAGAATACCCGCCTCGGCCAATTCGACCGAAAGGTTCAGGCCCGTCTGCCCGCCCACCGTTGGCAACAGGGCGTCGGGGCGCTCGCGCGCGATGATCTGCTCCAACACCTCGACGGTGAGCGGTTCGATATACGTGCGGTCGGCCGTTTCGGGGTCGGTCATAATCGTAGCGGGATTGCTGTTGACCAACACGACCTCGTAGCCTTCCTCGCGCAGAGCCTTGCAAGCCTGCGTGCCGGAATAGTCGAACTCGCAGGCTTGCCCGATGACGATGGGGCCGGAGCCAATCAACAGAATTTTGTGCAGATCCGTTCGTTTAGGCATTTAAGGCTCCAAGCTTCAGGCTCCAGGCTTCAGGCTTCAGGCTTCAGGTTCCGGACTTGAGACTCCTAACTCCTGAAGCCTGAAGCCTGAAGCCTGAAGCCTGTCTACCGCGTGATTTCCAGAATTTCCAACACAATATCGCCCGCAGGCACTTTCGCGACCGCTGTATCGCCCACCGAAAGACCCAAGAGAGCCTTGCCCACCGGCGATTGCACCGAGATTCGGCCCCGTGCCATGTCCATCTCCAACGGGCTTACCAGCGAATATACAATTTCCTTGTTTGTCTTCTTGTTGAGGACGCGGACCTGTGCACCGAGGTAGGCCTTGGTCGCGTCGATGTCCTGATCCTCGATGAAGACCGCGCGCGTTAGCTTGTCTTCCATGTCGCGGATGCGCGCATGCAACATGGCCTGTTCTTCCTTCGCGGCATGATATTCGGAATTCTCGCGGAGATCGCCGTAGCCGCGCGCCTGCTCGATGGTCGCCGCCACCTTCATGCGACGCGCGTTGCACGTAGCCAAGTCCGTCTTGAGTTTCTCCAACCCTTCGCGGGTCACATACACTTTTTCCATTTACATCGCTTTCCGTGCCGGCGCGGAAGCCGTGCGCGCGGCGGATTGGCTGTCGGTGGAACGCCAGCATACGCGATAGTCTGCCAGCATTCGAACGCAGATTATAGCAGACCCCGCGCCCTTGGCCAAACGGGCCTAACTCTGTCACAATAGGCGCTATCCGTCGCGTCGGCGACGGCTGAATTGGCCTTTAACGCCATTCGAGATCGCAACCACCTCGTCGCAGAAGCCCTGCGCGCGGCCGTCCTCCGTTTGAGGCGCAGGCCTTGAATGTGAAACACTACGCGACATTCGGACCGGAGCGCATGTGATGATATTCTTGAAAGCGGCGTTATTGGGCGTGGTCGAAGGGATTACGGAGTTCCTGCCGATTAGCAGCACGGGGCACATGATCCTCGTCGACCAATGGGTGAAACTGAGCGCGGACAAGGCGTTTGTAGACGCGTTCCTTGTCGTCATTCAACTGCCGGCGATCTTCGCGGTGTTATTGTACTTTCTGAAAGATCTCTGGCCGTTTGTCAAGGATCGCGACGAGACGATGGCACGGATTCGGTTGTGGATTCGTATTGTGATTGCGTTCCTTCCCGCGGCCGTGTGCGGTGCGTTGCTCGACAAGTATATCGAGGCGAAACTGTTCAACCCGATTACCGTCGGCATTGCGCTACTCGTGGGCGGCATCGTGCTGATCGCGCTCGAGCGCAAACCGCGCGCTGCCACAATTACGACAGCGCGCGACATCCCGCTCGGCATCGCCATCGGCATCGGCTGCATCCAGTGCATCGCGATGATCCCCGGCACGTCGCGCTCGGCGGCGACGATCATCGGCGCAATGCTGCTCGGCGCATCCCGCGTCGCGGCGGCCGAGTTCTCGTTCTTCCTCGCCATCCCGACAATGTTCGGCGCGACCGCGTACAAACTACTCAAGCACGGCGTCGGCTTCAGCCCCGAGCAATGGATGGTCATTGCGGTCGGTTCGGTCGTGTCGTTTTTCGTGGCGTACGCCGTTATTGCCGCCTTCATGCGCTACATCCGCGAACGCAGCTTCACCCCGTTCGGCTACTATCGCATCGCCCTCGCGATCCTGGTCCTCGTCTATTTCCTGCGGTGAGCGCCAAGGCTTCAGGCCTCAGCAATAGTCCACGCTCGCCAATCTATCCTTCGTCCTTCAGCGTCCGTCCGCAACTGCATTTCCATGGTATACTTGCTACGAACAGGCCAGTCGCGAGACATCGAGTGCGACGGCAAAAGTAAGGAACATTGCTGAACAGGAGCAAAGATATGTATCGCTGGATGATATGGACTGCATGCGTTGCGAGCGGCATACTGATCTCGTGGCCGCTTTCGGCGCAGGAGCTGAACGATATACCTGGCATCGAGCTTGTTGACGTTTCGGCGGGAACGTTCGTCATGGGTGCGCGCGAGGATGGCGACGACGCCCTTTATCTGGGTAAGGGATACGGCGATCCCAGTGAACTGCCACGCCACGAGGTGGCGTTGTCGGCGTATCGGATCGGGAAGTACGACGTTACGAATACACGGTATGCAGCGGTGTTGAATTGGGCCATGCAAAACGAACGGCTCTTGGATTCGACTGGCAATCTATGGGCCGGGGCGGGGAACCTGTATGCGGGCGGGCCGCCGACCCAAGTCATTCTTACAATCACGGACGCCTACTGCAACATAGCGTACTCCGACGGTGTGTTTGGAGCCAAGACGCGGACCGGTTTGCCGGAGACGACAAACTATGCGATGGACGCGCATCCCGTGGTCAGCGTCAGTTGGTATGGATGCGTGGCGTTCTGCAACTGGCTGAGCGAGATGGAGGGGCCGACGCAATGTTACGACCTCGAAACTTGGACCTTAGTCCTACCACCGCCGTTTCCAGGCGGATATCGGCTGCCGACGGAAGCGGAATGGGAGCGGGCTGCGGCGTGGGACGGGTCGAAACACTGGATTTACGGCTATACGTCCGACGCGATGGCAGAGAAAGACCGGTGGAACACCCGGTATGTATTTTCGCAGCCCAATGAGATCAATCCACTTTTTCTGATCAACCCCCTGGGGTTGACGGGTTTTCCGGATGTCTCATATACCACGCCCGTGGGTTGGTTCAACGGCATCAACATAAGTCCGAACGGGGACATCCCAACAGTTGACAGCGTAAGCCCTGCCGGATGTTATGACATGAGCGGCAACGTCTGGCAATGGGTACATGATTGGTATGGCGCGTATACGGCCGATCCCGCGATCAATCCCACGGGGCCTGCCGACGGCGTCACCCACGCCATACGGGGCGGCGGCTGGCGGACCAACCGCATGTGCTGCCGCACGGCCCGCCGGATCAGCTATACCCCGGATGATACATGGCACGATATCGGTTTCCGCGTAGCCAGGTCGAAGTCGAACGCCTCCGGTGAAGGCGAAGGGGAAGGCGAAGGCGAAGGTGAAGGCGAAGGCGAAGGCGAAGGCGAAGGCGAAGGGGAACCGACTGGTTGCGCCGGTGGGATGTTGACTATCCCCAGGAATGGCAACCCCCTCGGTCCCGTGGCAGGCGACACAATCGTCGTTTTCGCATGCGCCGTACTGCTATTGGCCACGCGCCCCACAATACGAGGCCGCCAAACGCCAATGTAGTGCAATCGTCAACTCTCGGCTTTTTCTTTTCACATGCATTCGCGTTCTTATCTGGTACGGGTGCCGCAATGGACACCCCAAACTGCAGCCATTGGCATGCGGAGCGTTTGGCCGCCTCACGAGAATGGGCCAACGACCGGAAAGCATCGGAATGCCGCAAGGCCCCGGTAGAATTCCTGCATGGATATTCAGGCAAGATCGTACTGCGGCCGCATCGGTGCAATCGGATTATCGCTTGCCGCCTTCGTTGCGCTTCAGTTTCCGCCAGAGGGTATTGCGGCCGATGCCGAGGAGACGCGCGGCTTCGGTGTGGTTGCCTTTACAACGGCGCAGGACGGCGCGAATGTGTTCGGCTTCGATCTGGTCGAGCGTTGGAACAGGCGTGTCATCGTCCTGCGGGGGTACGCAGTACCAAGCGTGAAGTGCGGTGTAGCCTGAAGCCTGAAGCCTGAAACCTGAAGCCTCCGCATGGCGGATCATGAGGTCCGCTTCGCCGGGTTGAAACGGGATTGAAATGTAGCCGTAGACGCCTTTGCGCATGGCCCTGACGGCCTGCGGGATATCGTTCGCGCGAATGGTCAAAATCGTGGGCGTCGTCGCGGCGGTCTCGATGGCATTGGCGAGGTCGTCGGTCAACGCGACGTCCGCGCCGCTTTGAACGATTGTGTGTCCCGCAGCTTCGAGCATCGCCTTGAGCGTCGTCCGGTTCAGCGGATCGTAGATATCGAGTTTTACATGGGCCATGGATATATAATAGCAGGATGAAGGATGAAGGATGAAAAAGGCTTTAGGCTTTAGGCTTTAGGCTTTAGGCTTTAGGCTGTAGGCTTCCTTCCTACAGCCTAAAGCCTAAAGCCTGGTTCGATGGGTTCAGCACGAGGAGATTTGATATGCGTTTTGAGATGGCTGTGACGGTGCTGGCTTTGTGCGGCGCGGCGATGGGTTCCGAGGAGGCGAATGCGCCCGCGCGCAAGGCTTCCGCGTGCGAGAATGTGTTGTCGTTGTGGTACCGGCAACCGGCGACGCTCTGGACGGAGGCGTTGCCATTGGGGAATGGGCGGTTGGGTGCGATGGTGTTCGGCGGTCTGGGCCGGGAACGGATCCAGTTGAACGAAAACAGCCTGTGGTCGGGCGGACCGCAGGACGCGGACAATCCGGAGGCGTTCAGCCATCTGGCCGAGGTTCGCGCATTGCTCGATGCGGGCAAGTACACCGAGGCGCAAAAACTGACGATCAAAACCATGGTCTGTAAAGGACTCGGTTCGCATTCGGGCGGTTCGGCACACAATCCATACGGCTGCTATCAAACGCTTGGCGATCTCTATTTCGTATTCGACGAGGACCCGGCCAAAGCCGAGGATTATCGCCGTGCGCTGGACCTCGATACCGCCGTAGCCACGATCGACTATCGCATCGGCGACGCGCGGTTCCATCGCGAAGCCTTCTCGAGCACGCCCGGCAATCTGATCGCGATACGTTTCACATGCGACCAGCCCAGGCGAATCGGATTCACGGTGACGCTCGACCGGGATCCGCAACGCGCGTCGCATCCGTGGAAGAACGATTCGAGACTCGAACCATGGGATAGCGTCGAGGAGACTGAAGCGCCGATTCGCGCCAAGGCCGTCGGCGCAGGCACGCTGATCATGCGCGGGCGCGCGTGGGACGGCAAAGGGATGCGGTTCGAGACGCGGTTGCACGTCGTCGCCGAGGGTGGCGAATGTAAGGCCGCCGGGAATGCCCTTACTGTGCGCAACGCCAACACCGTCACGTTGTTGTTGGCTGCGGCGACGGATTATCGCGGCAAAGATCCGAAACGTGCCGTTAAACAGGCCCTGAACGCCGCAGCCGCGAAATCGTTCGACGCATTGCGCGCGGCACATGTCGCCGACTATCAAACGCTTTTCCGGCGCGTATCGCTCGAACTCGGCGGCGTGGAAGCGGCGGCGTACCCAACCGACGAGCGGCTGAAAGCGGTTGCCGGAGGCACGTCCGATCCCGCGCTCGAAGCGTTGTACTTCCAGTTCGCTCGATATCTGCTGATTTCGAGTTCGCGTCCCGGCGGCCTGCCCGCGAATTTGCAAGGCCTATGGTGCGACCATTTTCAGTCGCCGTGGAATTGCGACTACCATCACAACATTAACGACCAGATGAATTATTGGCTGGCCGAGGTTGGCAACCTCTCCGAATGCCACCGCCCCTTCCTCGAATACATCGATTCATTGCGCGAGCCAGGCCGAAAGACCGCACGGGTTCATTACGGCGCGCAGGGCTGGGTCGTACACACGATCTCGAACGTCTGGGGGTTCACGTCGCCGGGCGAACACCCCGGTTGGGGCCAGTTCACCGCGGCGGGCGCGTGGCTGTGCCAGCATCTTTGGGAGCATTACGCGTTCGGCGGCGACCGCGCCTATCTCGAATGGGCGTATCCCATCATGAAAGAATCCGCAGTCTTCTACCTCGACTTCCTCGTCGCGGAACCCCGGCATGGCTGGCTCGTGACCAGTCCATCGAACTCGCCGGAGAATAAGTTTCGCACGGCCGACGGACAGGAGGCCAACGTCTGCGCGGGACCTTCGATGGACATGGAAATCCTTCGCGACCTATTTACCCACTGCATTAAAACATCGGAAATCTTGGGGATCGACGCGGATTTCCGCGCAAAGGTCGAAGCCACTCGCGCCAAACTCGCCCCGCCGCAAATCGGCAAGCACGGCCAGCTTCAGGAATGGCTCGAAGATTTCGACGAAACGGAACCGGGCCATCGTCACATGTCGCACCTGTTCGCGCTGCATCCGGGCAACGAGATTACGCCGCGCGGAACGCCGGACCTCGCACGGGCCGCGCGCACATCGCTCACCCGGCGGCTCGAGAACGGCGGCGGCCACACGGGTTGGAGCCGCGCATGGATCGTCAACTTCTGGGCACGCCTCGAAGACGGCGTCAAGGCGGAAGAAAACGTGCGTGCGCTTCTTGCGAAATCGACCTTGCCCAATCTGTTCGACAACCACCCGCCTTTCCAGATTGACGGCAATTTCGGCGGTGCGGCGGGTATCGCCGAGATGCTTTTGCAAAGCCACGCCGGCGAGATCGCCCTGCTGCCCGCGTTGCCCGAAGCGTGGCCCGCAGGAAATGTCAAGGGCCTGCGCGCGCGTGGCGGATTCGAGATCGACATGACATGGCGCGACGGCAAATTGACACATGCGGCGATCCGTTCGATGCTTGGCAACGACTGCGTATTGCGGAACAATACCGCC
The DNA here is from genome assembly GCA_903925285.1 of Candidatus Hydrogenedentota bacterium. GTDB lineage: Bacteria > Hydrogenedentota > Hydrogenedentia > Hydrogenedentales > SLHB01 > DSVR01. The sequence goes on from CAIYET010000323.1 coordinate 24,893, forward strand.
GTGAAGGTGACGGAAGACGGCCAGCCCGTTGCCCTCGATACAACAGCGCCGAACGTGTTCACCTTCAAGACCAAGCCCGGCGGGAACTATATGGTAGAATAGCGGCCAACGTTGGAATGTGGCGAGAAAGCGGAGTCGCGTGCATGGCTGAGATATCGAAGAATGCCAATCGGGTTAAGTCGATAGGGATATTGACGTCGGGAGGCGATTGTCCCGGACTGAATGCCGTCATTCGCGCCATCGTCCGAGCCGTGGCCCACGAAGGTGTCGAGGTCTTCGGATTTCTCGAGGGCTTCACGGGGCTTGTCGAGAACCGGTTCCAGACGCTGAGCGACGCGGATTGCAGCGGTTTGCTCACGGTGGGCGGGACTATCCTCCGGACGAGTCGCAACAAGCCGAACAAGATGCCCACACCCGATGGCGGGGTCCGCGATATGACCGGCGCCGCCATCGAGACGTACCGCCGCATGAATCTCGATTGCCTCGTGTGTCTGGGCGGCGGCGGCACGCAGAAGAGCGCGTTTCATCTCATGAGCGAAGGCGGGATCAATGTAGTCACCGCGCCAAAGACGATCGACAACGATGTGTTCGGCACGGACATCTGCTTCGGATACGACACGGGCATGACCATCGGCGCCGAGGCGATCGACCGCCTGCACACGACGGCTTCGAGCCACCACCGCGTCATGATCGTGGACGTCATGGGCCATAACACGGGCTGGCTCGCATTAGGCTCCGGCGTGGCCAGCGGAGCGGACGTCATCCTAATTCCCGAAATCCCGTATTCGCTCAACGTCGTCGCCGAGTCGCTTCTCGAACGCATGCGCCACGGCAAGAGGTTCAGCATCGTCGTCGTCGCGGAAGGCGCGACCGAAACGGTTGCCGAGCCCTCGCGAAAACGTGCGGACCGAGCCAAAGCCTCCGAATTGAAGAACAAGGAGGCGTCTTCCTCTCAGCCGAAGAGCATTATATTGGCCGAGTATCTCCAGAGCGCCACGGGACTCGAGACGCGCATCTCATCGCTGGGTTATCTGCAACGCGGCGGGATCCCGACGCCTGCAGACCGAATCCTTTGCACAGCCTTTGGCGCCAAAGCGGCCGAACTGGTGCTGACGCGCAAATTCGGAAACATGGTGGCCAAACGCGGGGAAGATTTTGTTCCGGTGCCGCTAAAGGATGTAGCCGGCAAGAGGCGCGCAGTACCGCTCGACCACCCGTTGCTCCAAGCCGCCCGCGCGGTCAACACATGTTTGGGCGATCGCACGTAACTAAGCTGTAGGCAATGTTGCTCCTACAGCCTTAAAGCCTCAGTTATTCGGAAGCCGACGGACCGAGATCGACCTTGTGTGATTGGACCGGTGCGTGTTGCAGCGGCGCGGGTTCCTTGGCTTGTTCTTTCTCTTTCGTCTGATCGCCTTCTTCCTTGCCGATGCCGAGAAGCTTGTTGAGCTGGTCGTAATCGCGCGTGATGGCGATTTCCTTGCCGCGGCGTTCGCGCAGATCGGCCAAGTAATCCATCAGCAACTGCGAGCGTTTCGCGCTAAGCGCGCCTTTGCGCAACTGTTCTTCTTCCTTCGGCCAATCGTCCTGCCACGATTTCTCGTCCGGTCCGGTTTTCTTGACGAGTTCGGCAAAATAGAGATCCCCGCGGAAACCTTTCAACGGTCCGGCAAACGCGCCCGGCTCTTTGTGGCCGAGGGCGTCATACACTTCGACGGTCTGAACGTAAATCTGCTCGCTGAACAGGAAATCGCGGCGCGTGAATTCTTTCGACTCTTTGATTTCGAGTTTGAGTTCCGGGGCCTTCGCGACGACCTCGGGCAACGAATGCGCTTCCGCCGCGAGCTTGTCGCCCAACTTCGCCAACTCGTCCGTGCGCTCCGGCGAACGGCGAAGGGTTTCGATGGCATCCTTGGCCACCTTGTCCTTCACCGCTTCGAGCGGCTGCTGGACCGGCGGGTCGATTTGCAACACCTTCGCGACATAGAGATTGCCGCGCGCCTTAATCACCTCCGAAAACTCATCAAGCGCGACCTTCGCCACGCCGTTACGGAACGCATAAGCGTCTTCTTTCGCAACATTCTCGATGCTCTCGCTGTCCGTGGCGACGCCTTGCGCCGTCATAACCGTCAAGCCCGCTTCGGTCGCGGCCGCTTTCAGGTCGCCGGTCTCCTTCGCCTTCGCGAACAGTTGGCCCCCTTTATCCTCACGGGCCTTGAGTTCGGCGTCGTCGAGTTTTGGACGGATCACGATCTCGCGCGCCTTCACGCTACGCGCGCCGGTCTTTTCATCCGTGCGTTCCTGCTCGACCTTGTAGATGTAGTAAGCGCCGAACGACTCGATCGGATCGCTGGCCGCGCCCACTGGCAACGCGAGGAGCGCCTTGATGTGATCGGGATCGTTTGGACTGGGGGCGACCCAATCCATCTCGCCGCCCTTCTCCGCGTCAGGCCCTTGGGAATTCTGCTTGGCGAGTTCCGCAAAATCCGAACCCTCGCGCGCGCGTTTCACAACATCGTCCACCAACGCCGGACGCGCCACGGCCAACGACACGGCAGCGAATTCGACATTGCGTTTCTCGGGAAGTTGGTAGCGCGAAGGATCCTTATCGTACTCGGCTTTGATCTGTTCTTCGGTTGGCGTGATATCGGGGTCGATCTTGACGTACCGGATTTGGATCTTCGTGTGGTTGTCTTCGAATTGCTTGCGAAGATCCGTTTCGAGCACCCGCGCAGACGCCATCACTTCACGCACGAACAACTCGCGCCCAACCTGGCCGCGCAACTCTTCGTAAATCACGTTCCAATTGCGGCCTTGATCCGAACCGATCCACGAGTTCCACAACGCCGGATTGAAATTGCCTTTGTCGTCCTGAAACGCAGCTTCCTTCTTGAGTCGTTCGATCAACAACGTCTTGTCGAGCGTGAAATCGGCCTTCTGAACTTCCACCGTCAGCAGCGACGAATCGATCATGCTGTCCAACACGCGCTCTGCCGTGCCGTCTTTGGCCAGGTCTTGCCGCGATGGACGTTCGCCTCCCTTGCCGCGGCGCTCGATCTCGGCATTCAGGCGCTGCTCGAATTCCGCAGCCACGATCGGCACGTTGCCCACGGTGGCCACGGGCTTGGGACCCGTGGATCCACTTTTCCCACGCGCGGCACGCGAACGTCCCGCGTATCCACCCCACACAACGAATGGGCCTATGATCAGAACGATCAAGACCGTGAGAATCGATTTCTTGTACTTACGCATCAAGTGTACCACGATGCGGATACCCTCCAAAAAGACAAGTCCAGATTCCCCAAGCGTCTATCGCGTTCGGAAAATCGCCAACACCATACGGAAAACCCATAGAGCCTAGCACATGAATGCCGATCCGCGCAAATCCGAAAGAAAGGCGTCAGGCTCTTCATCCTCAAGCCTGAAGCCTGAAGCCTTTGAATACCCCTTATGCCGGTGATATGCTTTCCGGAGTGGAGAGCCGTCCCGGTTCTTCCGTGTTACTGTAATAAATATAGAGCCTGCATAAGCCGCCAATGGAATCTCGCGACGAAGCGCCCTCACGATGGGGCATGAAGTATTGGTGGAGGCGTGTGCCGATTTTGTCGGGCTTGCAGGAACTCGATCCGGCGCCTCGTCGCTTCCTGCTGTTCATCGTGTTCAATGTCGTCTCGTGGCAATGCATCATCGGTCCGGCATTGGTGCTGTTCGCGCGCAAAATCGAGATGCCGCCGTCATGGGTCGGCTTCCTGATCTCGTTCACGCCGTTGTCAATGCTGCTCGTCGTGGCGACGGGGCTTCTGGTAACGCGATACGGCGCGAAACGCGTCATGTTCGTCGCGTGGACATTGCGCAACCTGATCGCGTGCCTTGTATTTACGATGCCGTGGGCCATGGCGCGATGGGGAGCGGCCTCGGGCGGATACGTGCTGATGGCGGCGACCTTCGGGTTCTGCCTGATGCGCGCGGTGGGCGTCGGCGGTTGGTTCCCGTGGCTGCACGAGGTCGTCCCGGAACCGCAACGCGGGATCTATTTCAGTTCGGAAGCGGCCATTGCGCAATTGCTGAACGTGGTCATCGCGCTGTTCCAGGCGTGGGTGCTTCGCGGCGATCCGGGTCCGGAACGCTTCATCGCGATCTACGCCGTTGGCATCGCGGCCGGTTTTATCAGCACGATTTGGATGTACCGCATTCCGGGCGGACGCGGCTCGACGACGCCCGTGACGATCCGGTCCGACATGGCGGCATACCGGCGTACGCTGTCGGATCGCCCGTTCATGCTATTCATCGTCGTGGCATCGCTGTGCTTCTCCGCAACCTCGTGGCTCGGCTCGGCCTCGGTGTTATACTTGCGCGACGCGCTCGGCATCTCGTCGCGCTTCATCATGATCGTCATGGCGGCCAGCAGCGTGTGCATCATGCTGACCATCCGACATTGGGCGCGGTTCGCAGAACGCAACGGCAGCGCGCAAGCCATGTGCCTTTCGCTGACCGGTCACGCCATTGCCTCGGCGGCCTTTCTGCTGTTGTGGCCGGGCGCGGCATGGAACGCGTGGCTCATGGCGCCGATCATGATCGTCGCAAGCGTGTTCGGTTCCGCATTCTGGATGACGACCCACCGCGCGATGTTGAGCCAGGTTAAGGCGTCCGACCGCGTCGGCTACGCGAACGCCTGGACCATGGGCACATCGCTCCTGCTCGGTCTGACGCCCATCGCCGCCGGACTGATCATCGACCATGGTGGGATCTGGGGATTCCGGACTTGTTTCCTGATCGCCAGCGTCGGTAGCCTCGTCTGCGCCCAAGCCTGCCTGCACGTAGCAAAGGACACCGCGCTACCCGTCGCCACCCGCCGCAACGTCCCCATTTTCCTACGACCCGCATACATCTTGGGCCGTACCGTGCGGATCACACTCGGACGCGATGAGAGCAACCGCTGAGATCCCGTGAAGAAATCGATGGCATGTGGTAGGTGGTGAACAAGACAGTTGTTCCCGAACGGGTCGTGAGTGTATATTTCGACCGCACGATGAACCTAAAAAAGGCAGTAGGAGTCCATGGACGCTCATCGAAAGTGTGGACATAGTGGACGAGAATAGGATTCACCCAGCGGGTGAGTCCCATTTGCGTCCACTCCGTCCACAAAGTCCACTACGTCCACACTTTCGACGAATCCCCAGAGATCCTACTGCCGTTTCTAGGGTGAAAGGCAGATTATGAAACTGACGGTTGACCGCGAAGCAGACGCGCTTTATCTGCGCCTGGACGATTCCCCCATCGTCGAGTCGGAGGAAGTGTCACCGGGCGTGGTGCTGGATTTCAACGGGCAGAACCAAGTGGTCGGCATTGAAATGCTGGACCTCTCGAAGCGCGCCCCGCACGCTTGTTGAATGCTCAAGCGCTGGAGTTCGTGACCGTTTGATGGCGTCGGCGAGCAGGAGGCGCGGTGGTCTTGCGCCACGTCAGGGCGCGAACCGAATCTTCAGCGTATGAATGCCGTAGGGGCGGACCTCGATATGTACGTCGGAACCGGAATAGGCTGCCGCGCCCTTGTCGCGTTCGAGAAAGTTCACGAGCCGTACATCGCCGATTGCGCGCTTGAACGACAACGTCGCGCGCCCGCCAACTCCGTGATACTCGACCGCACGCACAATCCACGCGTCGGTATCGTCCTTCGACGGCGCCACGGCGGTCACGACGACATTGGGCGCATCGACCTCGAGGAAACTGCCGCGCTCCGGCAGGTTCCGGCTTCGACGCAACGGTTGAATCGGGTAGCAGGGCGTCCAGTTGCACGCGTACAGCGGGTTGTTGAACGCCCATCCCGCGCGATGCGAGGCCGCGCTTTTCCAGTCGCCCGCGTGCGTAAATAGCGCGTGATCGAATACGAAGGTCCGATTCTGATCGTAATGATGGAACGGCGTGCCGCAATCCTCCGCCGTGCGAATCAGGATCGGTTCGATGCCGTCATGTCCGATCGCATGCGACACTTGGCGCGTCGCGAGCGTCACGCCGAACGATTCATTCGAGAGGTCGATCCACTTCTGCACCCACCGTTCGCCGTGTCCGCGAAACGTGTTCGGCATCTCGTCGGCGTCGAGCCGCACCGCACCGTACGGCGACTCGTACGTGGCGGTGGCATCGGGCACAGCCAATGGATACGCGGCCCGCATCATCGTGTGCATGCGCATCCGGTAATGAACCGTGTGCCGCAGATCCAGACGCGCGACGCCGTCGTACATGATTAGATCCTGCGCGAAGCTCGAGCCGCGAATGCGTCCGTGGCAACGCAGTATCGCGCGCACCGGCCCGCGCTCGATGAGTTCCACGCGCGTCATCGTGGCGTCCCACATCTTGCCCGTGTACGTCACATCGACATCCCAAGGCCCCGGTTCGACGTTCGAGTGACGATCCTCGAGCATATAGATCGCGTTGAATGGACGCGGGCCGTCGCCCGCAATCGCGTTTCCGTTCCAGTTGACGCTCGATACGCGCGGACCGTCCATGTGAACCGACATCGCTCCGTTCGAGATCTCGTTCGCGCTCGCGAACAGGTGCGACTCGAATACCTCGTTCCAACGCACCGGCGTCGCGTAATAGGTTTCGTAGCCATGCGCCGGGACGCCGCGCGCGATGAACAGCAGGTACACGCGCGAGGCGTTGCCGTGCTCCTCGAAGCGCAGGATCTGAACCGGGATCGCACGACCCAACGAATCTTCGAGGCGTATCGCGCATACCTTCGTCAGCGGAATTTCGAGATAGGTCTCGACAACATCGTCGCGGTCCCATGACAGCGCGTTGAACACGACGATGGGATACGTGCCCTCGTGCATCGGACGATAGGCGATGTTGACCGTAAAGGCCATCGCCTTCTCTTGGAGCATCGATTCGCCTTCGAGTTTCGCGTGCACCGCGTCCTTCTCGCGTTCCGCGTCGTTGACCTCGCCACGCCGTCCTGCCGTGTTGTGATCGTGCGGGAGAAACAACGCGTCGCGCGCCGCCAGAATCCGCGTATGCGGCGTGCGGCCCAGATTCGACCATTCCGCGAAACTCGACCACTTCTCCGCAGCCGTGATCGCGTTCTCGCCCACGCGCATCGCCTGCGAGCACGGGATGTATACCGACGGCAGCGCGAAAAACGCATACGGCGCTTCGCCCTGGTACACGGGCAGCCGCGCCGCATCGAGCGACTCGAAGAACTGCCGCGTCGTAGCAATATGGACCTGCGCCTCCGGATGGTTCGCGTTCCACTCCGCAACGCGGTCCACCAGCGCGGGATCGAGCGGCACGAGGTCGCCTTGGCAGCCCATCAGGAGCGACGATACGCCTTCCGGCCAGATCGCCTCGCGGCGTTCGAGCGCGGCACTCAACTCACGGTCGGTTACCTTCACGTCGTCGTTTTCGCCGAACAGCGTCTTACCCCATGCGTAGCCCGACCAATCCCACGGCACGTCATACGCCTCGTGGAAATGCGAACATGCCAAGACCTCGGAACCGTCCGGCGATCGCCAGATATGAAGCGGCGACGGCGGACGATACCGCGAATAGGCGAGATGGCGGATATCCGTTTCGCGCAGGAATTGCGCGATTTGCAGCACGTGGCCCGGCAGATCGCTGTGTTGCGCCGTGACCGCCTCGTACCCCAGCGTATCGGCGATCCAGCGTTTCGCGCGGACCAGTTGATGCACGAGCATCTCGCCGTCGAGCCACTGCTCGATCGCGCCCGACATGATACAGCCCAAATCGAGCCGGCCCTCGTCGAGATACTGTTTGACCAACGGCAGATACTCCGGATACGTCTCGAGGAAATGCCGCACGAAGATCGCGTACTCGACCGTAAACCGGATTTCGGGACGCTCGCGCATATCTTCGAGCGCGCTTCGCACGATTTCAGTCAAGTAAGCGAAGCATTCGCCCGGACTCGCCGCCCACCCGTAATCGAAATGCGATCCTGGTATAAGGTAGATGTCCCATCGCCTGCCCATTGAAGTTCCCTCCTCCGCTGTTCGAAACATCGTAGCGTACGAACGGGAGGTCTGGCAATATTCGCGTAGTTGTCCGTGCTACAGGAGATCTCTTACACTAACGATACTTACAGGAGGACACGCCGTGGACACATTGAAACGCAAACGGATTAGACTGCGACATCTTAAGGTTCAGAACTTCAAGGTGCTGGACTCCGTCGACATTGATTTTCCGCCTCCCCGTATGAAGAACGATCCCGATGTCATTGTCATTGGGAGCAAGAATGGGGCTGGCAAGACCTCCGTCCTCGAGTCATGCGCGTTACTTATTCTTTCCGGACTGTCTGGAAAGGATATATTCCAGTTTGGCCACTATGCAGAAAGGGCCATCGACCTAACGGATCTCTTCGTGCGCGCCGGAACGAGTGAGGCTAAGATCGAAGGCAATTTCCTTCTTGACGAAGCTACCGCCAATATACAGGTTGGTTTTGCGCGAACGGGAGAAGCAAGCGTTCAAGGCGATAGAAGCGAATTCCGTCAGTTCTTCAATAGCCCTAAACTCCATCCTAGGGAATTCACGGAACAGTTCCTGTTGTCCCTCATCGGGCTCGATGAGGATCCATTGTTCTTGCCGGGATTGATGTACTTCCACAGCTACCGAAAGGTCCAGGAGGGAAACCCGGAATTGGGAATGATGGTTTCCGATGAACGCATGTATCGGAGGGTTCCCCCTCCTTTTCGTCGCAGAATGGGTTCTTCTAGCAGTGTCAGCATATTCAAACTGGAGGTCCTTCGCTCGATGATGGGAAAGGCGGACCTCTTCGAAATGAGCGGGGAAAGGCACCCCCAAGATGTCTTGGACCAACTGAACGAACTCGTACGTCGCTATGTCGGCGGTACGATCGAAAAGCTGCGCCCTTCGTCAGACAATACCCTCGATTTCCGGGTCACACCGGTGGATAAAGGGCCTTCCTTTGCCTTCGACGGCCTCAGTTCAGGACAGAAGGAGATCATCTCGACGCTGTTTCTCGTCTGGTTCTATTCGAAGAACCAGCCGGGTATTGTCTTGATTGACGAACCGGAATTGCACTTGAACGCGGAGTGGCAGCGAGATTTCATATACCAACTTCACAATCTGGCCCCCTGGAATCAGTACATCGTAGCCACGCATTCCGAAGACATTGTCGATTCCGTTCCCGCAGATCGGCGTTTCTTGCTTGTTGCCGATGCGAGGCGCGAATCATGACGTTGATCCAGGGAAATGTCCGCACCGAAGAGTTTCGGCAGCGCGCCAAGCACGTACTGTTCGTCGAGGGAAGCAATGACAGAGCTTTGGATCCGCAAGTTTTGTCGGTGTTGCTACCCATGGTTGACGTAAAGGCGCTGGGTGCCTCATTCCATATTCGCAGCGCTGCCGAGGCCCTTTACACGCACCACCCAACATACTATTTTTTGGTCGATCGCGACTATCACCATGATGACAATGCCGTTGACAACAGTTGGAACCGATTTCCGGATCCGCAAACATCCAACATATTGATCTGGCGCCGGCGTGAATTGGAGAACTACTTTCTCATTCCGGAATACCTGGAGCATTCCGATTACTTGATCGTTTCCGGCAAAGAGTTGCGTGATCGAGTCAGGAGGCATTCTCAAGAGAGGTTATTCCTGGATGTGGCCAACCAAGTCATCGTTTCCTTTCGCGAGGAATTCAAGATCGAGTGGGTTCGGATCTTCACGAATATTGACGCCTTCGGTTCCCCAGAACAGGCGCTTGCGCAGTTGAAGGCAATGCCCGAATGGGAAGCCCGGAAGAATAAGACCGTGAGCATTCTCGATCTTTCGGAAGTGGAACGACGGTTTGTCAAAACGCTCAACGGATTCTCGGGTGGCAGAGCGGATCTCGAATACGGGCACGGACACTGGTTGGAAATGATCAGCGGCAAGAAGGTGTTGAATCAGATCGTCGGTGCGTGTTTCCAGGTGCTGGACCTGCAGGGAAGGCCTCTTCAAGGGCCTGAGTGTCTCATCGAGGTGACTAAGGATCTGTTGCGCAAGGCCATCGAGGCACAGCCGGACGATTTGCAGCGCCTTCGGAAGTTGATCGAAGAGCGAGTGAACGCGGGCTGAAGATCTTACCGGCTGCCAGCAGTTGATTACTCACGCGAGATTATCTGCTTGCGCATAATCGCGTTCTTTTTCCTCTTCCTTCTCTAATTGTGTGACCTGCCGTCTCTCGGTATAATCGCGCGTGCCCATTAGGACGGGCGTTAGTATCGGAGGAATCACATGGAAAACGTTGTCATACTCGGCGCGGGGCCTTCGGGCTGCACGGCGGCTCTGTACGCGGCTCGCGCGAATTTGAATCCGCTGGTTTTGGAGGGCGAACTGAGCAGGGAAATCCTGCCCGGCGGACAACTCATGACCACGACGGAAGTCGAAAATTACCCCGGCTTCCCGGGCGGCGTCACCGGCCCGGAATTGTGCGATCTGATGAAACAACAGGCCGTCAAGTTCGGCGCACGGTTCGTCGGGAAGACGGCAAAAGCCATCGAGCTGTCGGCGCGTCCGTTCACGATCCATTCGGACGACGAGTCATGGCAGACGAAGTCGGTTATCATCTCGACCGGCGCGACGGCGCGTTACATGGGCCTCGAATCGGAAGAGCGATTCATGAACCGCGGCGTATCCGCGTGCGCAACCTGCGACGGGGCCTTGCCGCGTTTCCGCAACAAACCGGTCGTCGTGGTCGGCGGCGGCGACACGGCCATGGAAGAATCGCTGTTCCTGACGAACTTCGCGAGCCGCGTACACGTCGTCCACCGGCGCGACAAGTTCCGCGCGAGCAAGATCATGGGCGACCGCGTCTGCGCGCATCCCAAAGTTACGGTTGAATGGAACTCGGTCGTCGACGAGGTCCTCGGCGCCGACAAAGAAGGCGTGACCGGCGTGCGCTTGCGCGACGTGCATACCGGCGAAACGCGCGATATCGCCTGCGTGGGCTATTTCTCCGCCATCGGCCACAAGCCCAACACGGACCTGTTCGAGGGCGTGCTCGACCGCAACGAAACCGGCTACCTCGTCACGCAACCGAACAGCACGTACACGAACATCCCCGGCGTGTTTGCGGCCGGCGACGTGCAGGATCACGTCTACCGCCAAGCAGTCACCGCGGCAGGCTCAGGCTGCATGGCTGCCATCGACTGCGGACGTTGGCTCGAAGCCCAGGAGTCTCCGGTCATTTAGACGAAATAACAGAGAGAAATTCAGAATACAGGAGTCA
>CAIYET010000324.1 GCA_903925285.1 Candidatus Hydrogenedentota bacterium
ATGGACAAGGCTGCCACACGCAGAGAAATGAGGCCTGAAAGTGCAGAAAAACCTGACGGTGTGAAGATAGATGAGGGGGGGCGATCACCGCTAAGGTGATTACCGCTAACCTGAGCCAAGAAGGAAAAGATCGTGTAACGATGCGACACAAGTGGGCGATTGAAAATCCTGAAGCTATGAACGAGATTAATAAATTTAACGTGCGATTGCCTGAATTAATGAAGACGCAAGAAGGAAAGAATGAAGCATTGGAATGGCTTGAAACGCACAGCCGATTGTGGGAGGGCTCGCCTCATGAACGTGAGACGCTGCAACTGATGGAGCAACTGAAGGCGGTTGAACATTAGGAAGTTGTGCGTGCCGGTACTTCGTGGCGCCCATTTATTGGTATCTAAGGTCGCTTGGGGCTGCACGGGTCATTGAAGGGAACAAACAACACTTGCGGCGGGGATAGTGTGTGATAAAAAAAGAGGATTTTTCGCATTGTGCCATGTAAAGACTTATCCGGCGTGAACCGCCAATTATGCGCAGTAGTCGCATTCGCGGTATGGATCTGCCTGCCCATCTTTGCCGGGGTGAGTATTGGGTACGGAAGCGCGACTTCTGCCGGTCTAGAATGCGTCCCCCGCACCTACGACCTCGGCGAAGTGGAGAGCGGGACAAAGCCGAAGGCCCTGTTCATCCTGCACAACAACGGCAACGCGCCTGTCCATGTGCAGGGGATACAAGGCGCGTGCTGCGGCACGACGGCTTTCCTTGAAAAGTCTGACATCGAGCCGGGCGGAACCTGCCGCCTCGATGTCAGCATCAACCTGGTCGGCCGCAAGGGACCGTTCGAGAAGAACTTGAAGGTCTTGTCCGACGACCCCCGCGAACCCGAACTACCACTCAAACTCGTCGGCCGCGCCTTCTATCCCGTCGACCTCGACCCCCGCAGCGTGGATTTCGGTGTGGTTGCAGCGGGCGATGGGAGCGCAAAAACATTGTTGGACCGCATTGTCCAAATCGTTTGCCGTCCCGACCACGCGTTCCACGTCACGAACGTCGTGGTGTCCGGCGCTGGCTTCACCGCCGAATGCACGCATTCCACCGGCGGGCTGACCAACCAACTTACAGTCCACCTTCTTCGTCCGCTGCCGCCCGCAGGCGTGCGCGGTTGCATTGTGCTCTCCACGGACTGTCCTGTCGGGCGCTACCGGCACATCGAGATCCCCGTGGTGGCCCGCACGCCTGCCGCAATCTACATCGACCCTCCGGAGGTGGTCTTCTCCGAAACATCCGCAACCAACGACCTCCACCGGTTCTTCCTGCGCGCCCACGACCGCACGCCGTTCCAGGTCACGGGCGTCGCCCTGCCAGATCCCGCCATGACCGCCTCCTATTGCGCGACCTCGACAGCCTGGCAGATCGAACTGCGCGGCGTCTCCGCATCCCCCCTGCTCGACGGACGCGAGATCGTCATCTCCACTGACCGCTCCGGACAGGAACGCGTGCTCCTGCCCATCCGCTACTTGTCATTCGCCAGCCCGTAATTGGCCCCTGTTGCTCTATGTAATGCATTGCATTTTCCCGGTAGGGCGGGGCCGCCGGACCCGCCGTGCGCTAGGATGGGGCGCGCCAAGGTGCGCCCCATCGATAACAACCCGAGAGGAGTCGCTCATGAACTTTCCGTTCGTACACAACAAACCAAGCGCCGTCGCCGCCATCCTGCTCCTTCTCGTTCTCCTGGCCCCCGCCTGCCGCCGGACGGCCGCGCCTCCTCCTGCTGCTCCCGCCGCTCCTTCCGCCACACTCCCCGCCGTG
>CAIYET010000325.1 GCA_903925285.1 Candidatus Hydrogenedentota bacterium
TCAGGCTTCAGGAAGTGCAACGTAACCTGGAGCCTGAAGCCTGAAGCCTGAAGCCTATAGAAAGATGACTTTGTACGGGAGGCGGTAGTAGGATAGGGGCATGACGGATCGAAAGTTGATCGAGCGCGTAGCCTTCGTTGCCGTGTTGTTGGGCGCGTTCGCCGTGCTCACGATCATGACGCCGCAGCATGGTCTTGCCGGGCACCTTCCCTATCTCCCGATCGTACTGAGCGGGCTATGGTGGGGACGGCGCAGTCTGGCGGTTGCCGGGATCGCTGTAGGCATGATGTGTACCGCGGACGTACTGGGTTCGGGGTCGTTGAACACATGGGACCTTTGCAGCCGCGCGGCGGGATACGTGTTGGTGGCATGGGGCGTCGGTGTCGCGCGCGAACGTGTGCGGGCGGCGCGGGCCGCCGTGCGTGCATCCGAGGACAAATACCGGCAATTGGTCGAGAAGTCCTTAGCGGGCGTATTCGTCTATCGCGGCGACCGCATTCTCTACGCGAACTCGAGGTTCAAAGACATCGTCGGGTTCACGCTCGACGAGGTCACGGGGCGTTCTTTCTGGGATTTCATTTACGAAAAGGATCTGCCGATGGTTCATGCGCGCGTCGACCAGCGCACGCAGCGAAACGTCTCGGACTTGCGCTACGAGTGCCGACTCAACGCGAAAGATGGAAGCATCGTGTGGACCGAGGTCGTCAGTTCTCCGATCGATTACGAAGGCGCGCCGGCGGTCCTGGTCAGCGTGTACGACATCACCCAGCGCAAAGAAAACGAAGAGAAGCAACGCGAATTGTCGAAGCTCGCGATGAAGCAGGAAGAACAACTGGTTCACTCGACGCGGCTCGCCGAGATGGGCGAAATGGCGGCAGGCGTAGCGCACGAACTGAACCAGCCGTTGACCGGCATCAAGAACTACGCGCGCAACGCGACGTTCATGATCGAGGAAGGCGATGCGAACCTCGAAGACGTTAAGGAAAACCTCCGCCTGATTTCGAGCCAGGTGGACCGCGCATCGAAAATCATCAGTCAGATGCGCGAACTGGCGCGGCGCTCGGAACGGCTTCTCGCACCCGTGGACGTAAACGGCACATTGCGCGAAAGCGTCGAGTTCGTCATGCCGCAGTTGAAACTGTCGGGCGTTGCGGTGGCCTTCGATCTCGCCACGGATCTGCCGCCGGTCTTGGGTGACCGGATCCGCCTTGAACAGGTCTTTCTGAACCTGTTGACGAACGCGCGGCACGCGATGGAGGAATCGCCCGAACGCTCGCTGACGATTCGCACGCGCCTCGAACCCGGCGCGCGCTGGCCGGTCGTCGTCGAGATCGCCGACACGGGAAAAGGATTCGCGCCGGATGTGGCCGAGAAACTCTTCACGCCGTTTTTTACCACGAAACAAGCGAGCCACGGCACGGGACTCGGCCTCTCGATCTCGCTGAGCATCATCAAAGATCACCAGGGCGTGATCGAGGCCGTCGGCACGGAAGGAAAAGGCGCGACGTTCACCGTCCGACTGCTCGCCCAAGCGGACGCGTCAAGTGACGCCGTAAGCATGAAGGATGAAGGATGAAGGATGAACAAGGAATTCAGGAGTCAGGAGTCAGAATGAACGGAGGCGGCA
>CAIYET010000326.1 GCA_903925285.1 Candidatus Hydrogenedentota bacterium
TCGGGAAGTACGTTGTAACGAACAAGCAGTACTGCGACGTGCTGAATTGGGCGCTGGCACAGGGCTATCTGAAGACCTCGACGGGCACGGCGTGGACGGGCACGGGCGACATCTACGCGGGCAGCAATCTGCAGCTTATCCTCGCCATCTCGTCGGACTCGACCTACTGCAACATCCAGTATTCGGGCGGGGCGTTCTCGTCGAAGACGCGGGTGGGGTTACCGGGCACGACGAGCTACTCGATGGGCACGCATCCGGTGATAGACGTGACTTGGTACGGCGCGGTGGCGTTCTGCAACTGGCTGAGCCAGTGGCAGGGGCTGACGCCGTGCTACGACACGACCAAGGCGAACTGGCCGTTGACGGTCGCGCCGCCGGCTTCGGGCGGGTATCGCCTGCCGACCGAGGCGGAATGGGAGCGGGCGGCGGCGTGGGACGGATCGAAGCACTGGATCTACGGATTCACGAGCGACACGAACGTGAGCAACAACCGATGCGACGATTACTGGTACACCGGCAGCGCTTGGGCCTTCGTCAACCCTCTGGGGCTGACGGCGCAACCGTACACGTCGCCGGTTGGCTGGTTCAACGGGATCAATGTAAGTCCGAAAGGATCCGTTACGACGTCGAACAGTGTCAGTCCCGTCGGCGCCTACGACATGAGCGGCAACGTCTGGGAATGGTGCGGCGACTGGTATTCGTCGGCGTACTACAGCGGCGGATCGATGACGAATCCGACAGGGCCTGCTACAGGCTCGAACCGCGTGCGCCGGGGCGGTGGCTGGGGCAACAACTCCTACACCTGTCGTTCGGCGAATCGCATGAACTCCGCCCCTGGGGGTACGCTCAACAGCCTCGGGTTCCGTCTTGGCAAGTCGTAACCCGTCAATTCATCCGGCGGCAATTGGCTGATTCTGAACAGCACTTGCAGGATACGCGTGTGAACCCTCGCGTGGGATTCCCGTTTTCTCGTTTTCGTTACACGATGCGTAGTTGGGGGAAGAGGATTACGTCGCGGATGCTTGGCGAGTCGGTGAGGAGCATGGCTAATCGGTCGATGCCTACGCCGAGGCCGGCGGTTGGGGGCATGCCGACTTCGAGTGCTGCGATGAAATCTTCGTCGAGGCGTTGGGCTTCGTCGTCGCCGCGTTCGCGGAGTTTGAGTTGTTCCATGAATCGTCCACGCTGATCGATGGGGTCGTTCAATTCGGAAAAGGCGTTGCAGAGTTCGAGGCGTCCGATGAACAACTGGTAGCGCTCGGTAAGTGCGGGATTGTCGCGGTGGCGCTTGGCGAGCGGCGAGATCTCGATGGGATAGTCGTAGAGGAAGGTGGGCTGGACGAGATGGGGCTGGACTTTCTCGCTCATGACGGCGTCGACGATTTTTCCGTAGCCCATCGCGGGGTCTACGTTGACGCCGATGCTTTTGGCCATAGCGGCGGCTTCGTCTCGGTCGCGGTTTTTTTCGAGGTCGATGCCGGCGAATTCGCGTATCGCGCCCAGCAGCGTCAGGCGCTTCCATGGCCGTTGCGCGTTGATGGTCTCGCCTTGGTAGTCGAATGAGAGGCCGCCGGTGACGCCTTCGATGACGGATACGAGCATTTCTTCGGTTTCGTCCATGAGGCCGAGGTAGTCTTGATAGGCCTCGTATAGTTCCATCATTGTGAATTCGGGGTTGTGGCGCGTGTCGACGCCTTCGTTTCGGAAGTTTCGGTTGATCTCGAAGACGCGTTCGAAGCCGCCGACGATGAGGCGTTTGAGGTAGAGTTCCGGCGCGATTCGGAGATAGAGGTCGCAGTCGTAGGTGTTGTGATGGGTGATAAATGGGCGCGCGGTTGCGCCGCCGGCGATGGGATGCAGCATGGGGGTCTCGACTTCGAGGAATCCGCGCGTGGTGAGCCATTCGCGCAGGCGTGTGACGAGACCGATGCGTTTGCGAAACACGTCGAGGACTTCGGGATTGGCGACCATATCGAGGTAGCGCTGGCGATAGCGTGTTTCGATGTCGGTCAGGCCGTGATACTTCTCGGGTAGCGCGCGCAGCGACTTGCTCAGGATCGTGTAGCGGTCGGCGAACACGGTGATTTCGCCGGTGCGGGTACGCTTGACCTTGCCGTGTACGCCGAGAAAGTCGCCGAGGTCGAGGTCGTCGAGCGCGGCGTAGGCGTCGTCGCCTAGCCCTTTCTGGTTGAGATAGATCTGGATATGGCCGCTCTCGTCGCGCAAGTCTGCGAAGCTGCTTTTGCCGTGACTGCGGAACGCGGTCATGCGTCCGGCGAGCGCGACGGAAAGGTCGATCGCGTCGTGGGCCAGGCCTTCGGCTTCGGCCGCTTCGTAGTTGGCGCGCGCGCTGCCTATTACGCAGGACCGGGCAAACGTGTACTTGAACGGCTCGTCGCCGCGCTCGCGAATTCGTTCGAGCTTGTTGAGGCGATGTTGGATCAGGTCTTGTTCGGTCGAGTGGTGCGTGTCGTCGGTCATGGCGTTACTTGTTCTTTCTATGGAGATCCCACTTGAGGTAGCCTTCTATGAACATATCGAGATCGCCGTCGAGGACGCGGTCGACGCTGCCAGTTTCGACGGCGGTCCGGTGATCTTTGATCATTTGATAGGGATGGAGTACGTAGCTGCGGATTTGGCTGCCCCAGGCGACGTCTTGTTGTCCGTCGCGCTGTGCGGCGAGTTCGGATTCCTTGCGTTTGAGTTCGCGGTCGTACAGTTTGGCTTTGAGGAATTGGAGGGCCGTTGCGCGGTTTCGATGTTGCGAGCGCTCGATCTGGCAGGCCACGACGAGGCCGGTCGGCAGGTGGGTGAGGCGCACGGCGGAACTGGTTTTGTTGACCTTTTGTCCGCCTGCGCCGCTCGAGCGAAAGACGTCCATTTTGAGGTCTTCTTCGCGGACCTCGATTTCGATACTCTCGTCGACTTCCGTGAGGACTTCGATGGCGACGAACGAGGTGTGCCGTCGTTTGGCCGAGTCGAATGGTGAAATGCGGACTAATCGGTGGACGCCGGCCTCGGAGCGCAGGTTGCCGTATGCGAAGGGGCCGGCGATTGTGATGGTTGCGCTCTTGAGTCCGGCTTCTTCGCCGGGGAGGTAGTCGATGACTTCGGCGATGTATTCGCGGCGTTCGCAGAACCGCATAATCATTCGGAACAGCATTTCGGCCCAGTCGCACGATTCGGTGCCGCCGGCGCCGGGATGAATGCTGAGGATGACGTTTTTGGCGTCGCGCGGGTCCGTGAACAGGCTGTTGAGTTCGACGTGTTTTAGTTTTTCTTCGAGCGCGTTTGTTTGGGCGATCATTTCGGGGCCAAACGACTCGTCGTTTTCTTCTTTGGCGAGTTCTGCGAAGCCCAAGCCGTCTTCGAGTTCCTTGTGCAACTCGTCTGGGGCGCTGATGGACGATTTAAGGACTTTCAGTTTCTGCAAGGCTTTCTGTGCGGTATCGGGATCGTCCCAGAATCCGGAGGCGGCCATCTGGTGCTCGATGGATGCGATCTGGACCTTCACGCCTTCGACGTTGAGGCATTTGCGCAGTTCCTGCAAGCGTCCGACGTATTCTTTGAGGCGGCCAATTTCGATTTCGTACATGCAATCACCTTTTCCGCCGAGGCTGTAGGAAGTGCGGGCCGACAGCCTATGGCTACAGCCTGCTTACTGGTAAAATAGTGGAGTGGCCAAGTAATAGGCCAAAGGCGCCACGAACAAGTAACTGTCGCCACGGTCGAGCACGCCGCCGTGGCCGGGGAAGAACGTTCCGGAATCTTTGACGCCGGCGGCGCGCTTGAGGGCGGATTCGGCCAAGTCTCCGGTCTGGCCTGCGACGGACAGTAGCGCGCCGATTACGAGGTAGCGTTTGAGCGACCACGCTGGGAACGCGTGCCAGCCGATGACGGAACCGAGCAGGTATATGACGGTCATACCGGCGAGCGCCACTGCGAAGCCGCCGATTGCGCCTTCCCAGGATTTTTTGGGACTGAGGGTGGGCGCCATGCGGTGTTTTCCGAACATGCTGCCGAGAATGTAGGCCGCACCGTCGGTGAGGGCGACGACGGCAATCGTCATCGTGACGAGTCCAGCCCCGAATTGTGGGATGCCTCGTAGCAACAGGATATGCCCGCCGAACCAGCCGATGTATAGGACGCCGAAGACGGAACAGGCTAAGCCGGGCAGTGAATATTGGCCGCGGACGATGTGGAGGATGGCCACGGCGGCGCAGCCGCCGTAGAGTGCCAGCGAAAGGGTTTGTTGATGGTGGAAGTATCCGCTGAAGGTCACGGCGGCGCCAATGATGATGCCGCCGACGGTCTCGGTCTGGATTTGCCGGTGCTCGACCATGCGGTGGTACTCGCGCAGGCCGTACGCCGCGAGGCCGGTCACGAGCAGCGCAAAGAAGAACTCGAGGAACGGAGCCCAAATGAGAAAGAGCAGTACGCTCAGGATGGCTATCGCCGTCAGGAGACGGGTTCTGAATGCGTTATCGCCCATTCATCGCCCGCCGAAGCGCCGCTGGCGCGCTTGATATTGTGTAATGGCTTGGCGGAGATGGCGTTTGCGGAAATCGGGCCAGAGCACGCGCATAGGGACGATTTCGGCGTAGGACAGTTGCCAGAGCATGAAGTTGCTGACGCGCATTTCGCCGCTGGTCCGTATCAGCAGGTCGAGGTCCGGCAGGCTGGGCACGTACAAGTATTGCGCGAACTTTGCTTCGTCCAGCTCGGCTGGCGCAACTTTGCCCGCGACGGCGTCTGCCGCGAGGACTTTGGCCGCATCGAGGATTTCGCCGCGTCCGCCGTAATTGAGCGCGACGTTGACGGTCATTGATTTGTTATTCCGTGTCAGGTCCATGCAGTAGTCGAGATCTTTCAGGACGCGTTCGTTGAGTCCTTCCCGGCGTCCCATGATGGTAACGCGGATGTCTTCTTTGTGTATGTTGTCGATTTCGAGTTGGACGTATTTGCTGAGCAGGAGGAATAGCGCGTTGACCTCATGGTCGGAACGTTTCCAGTTTTCGGTCGAGAACGCGTAGAGGGACAGGGTCTCGATACCGATTTCACGGCATCCTTCGATGATCGCGCGCACGCTTTTGGCGCCCGCTTCGTGCCCTTCTTCATGGCTCAGGCTGTGGCGCTCCGCCCAGCGCCCGTTGCCGTCCATAATGATGGCGATATGGCGCGGCAGGCGCGTGAGGTCGAGGGAACCGGTGGGGATGCGTCGCATGAAATGCTCAACTTTGCGGGAGGCTGGCGCTAGTGCGCGTCAAACCTCCATGATTTCCGTTTCTTTTGCTTTGAACGCATCGTCGATCTTGACGATGAAGTCGTCGGTGACCTTCTGGATGTCGGCGGTCATCTTGTGCGCTTCGTCTTCGGGGATTTCGCCGTCTTTCTGCATCTTCTTCTCGGTTTCGACGATGTGTCGGCGTATGTTTCGGATCGCGACGCGGGTTTCTTCCGCGAGCTTGCCGACCAGTTTCACGAGGTCCTTGCGGCGTTCCTCGGTCAACTGCGGGAACGGGATGCGGATGACGCGTCCGTCGTTGCTCGGCATGAGATCGAGTGGCGAGGCCATAATCGCCTTTTCGATCGCGTGGAGTTGGGTCTTGTCCCACGGCGCGATAACGAGCAGGCGTGGCTCCGGTGCGGTAATGGTACCGACTTTGCTGAGTTTCATCTTCGAGCCGTAGGCTTCGACTTCGATGTTGTCGAGCAGCCCAACGGAGGCGCGCCCGGTGCGGATGTGCGTCAACTCGACCTTGAAGGCGTCCAGGCTCTTCTGCATTTTCTCTCGGGCTTCTTTTTCGAGTTCTTTCGACATGGACCGATCTCCTTGTTGCGTCCTTCATCCTTGACGGTTGTTCAGTTGGGCCGATCTTGTTGTCCACCGTTGACGACGGTTCCGATGGCCGCGCCCCGCAATGCCTCGACGATGCTTCCGGGACGCCGCAGGTTGAAGACCAGAATCGGGATGTTGTTGTCGCGGCACAGCGTGATCGCGGCGGCGTCCATCACGCGCAGGTTCTTGGTAAGGACGTCTGAATAGGTCAGTGTGTCGAACTTCTTAGCGGTGGGGTTCGTAACCGGATCCGCGTCGTATACGCCGTCGACTTTGGTCGCCTTGAACAGGATTTCGGCCCCCATTTCGCTTGCGCGCAATGCGGCGGCGCTGTCGGTGGTGAAGAAGGGATTGCCGGTGCCGGCGCCGAATATGACAATCCGGCCCTTTTCGAGGTGGCGGACGGCGCGCCGACGGATATACGGCTCGGCGACGGGGCGCATCTCGATAGCCGTCATGACGCGCGTGGGCACGTGGCGCTGTTCGAGCACGGCCTGGATGGCCAGCGCGTTGATCACGGTGGCCAGCATGCCCATGTAATCGCCGGTCGGGCGGTCAACACCCGCGTCCGCCATGTGGGTGCCACGACAGATGTTGCCGCCCCCGACGACCACTCCAATTTCAATGCCCATCGCGTGGACTTGGGCCACTTCGTCCGCGAAGCCGCCCAACGTGTCGAAATCGATACCGCCCGAAGAGGATCCTTGCAACGCTTCGCCGCTGAGTTTCAGCAGGATCCGTTTATACTTCGGTGAGGACACGATTTTAGTTCCCTTTGGTGTCCGCGATGGCTTGGGCCACTTCGTCCGCGAGGTTCGCCTGTTTCTTTTCGATGCCTTCGCCGAGTTGGAATCGGGCGAAACGGCGCACGGCGATCTTCTCGCCGATACGTCCGGTAAGTTCTTTCATGAGTTGCTCGATGGTCTGATCGGGATTCTTCACGAAGGTCTGTTCCATCAGACAGACATCGTTGAACCACTTGGCCAGCATGCCCTCGGCGATCTTATCGAGTACTTTCTCGGGCTTGCCGGTCGCGCGGGCGCGGACGATGTAGATTTCTTTCTCGGCATCGATGTCGGACTGGGGCACGTCTTCGCGTGCCACCCAGCGGGGCGATGCGGAACAGATTTGCAGGCAGACATCTTTGCAGAAGGTCTGGAAAGGCTCCGAGCGTCCCGCGAAATCGGTTTCGCAGTTGATCTCGACCAACACGCCGATCTTTCCGCCCATGTGGATGTAGGACATCACCGAGCCTTCGCTGGCCACGCGCCCGGCGCGCTTCGAGGCTTGGGCCATGCCGCGCTCGCGCAGCCACTTCACTGCCGCGTCTATGTTGCCGTCGGTCTCGTTCAGCGCCTTCTTGCAATCCATCATGCCTGCGTTGGTCATCTCGCGCAGGGTTTGAACGTCTTTTGCCGTGAATGCCATAGCGCCCGTTACTCCTTCTCTTCTACGGCGGCGGCGCGACGCGGCGACACATCCGTCGCGCGAGGGACTGGCGCCTCTTCTATTTCCGCGAACACTTCTGCGGCAAGTTCAGCCTCTGCGGCCGCCACTTGCAGCTTCTCCGCCGCGCGGACATCGCGCTGGCGCTTCTGATCCGCTTCGCGGTCGGCAAAGACTTTGTCGGAGCGCATGCGGCCATCGAGCACGGCATCGGCGATAACCGAACAGAACAGGCTGACAGCGCGGATGGCGTCGTCATTGCCCGGGATGGGAATCGGCACGAGATCCGGGTCGCAGTTGGTGTCTACGATGCCGATGCACGGGATGCCGCAACGCTCGGCCTCGCGCACCGCGATCACTTCCTTCTTCGCATCGACAACGAACATCGCGTGCGGCACGCCCGGCATTTTCTTGATACCGCAAAGGTTTTTGTTGATTTTCTCGGACAGCTTGCGTTTTTGGATCGCTTCCTTCTTGGTGAACATCTCGTCGAGCTTGCCGGTCGCGTGCATTTCTTCGAGGTTCTCGAGCTTGCGAATGCTCTGGCGGATGGTCTCCCAGTTGGTCAGCGTGCCGCCGAGCCAGCGGCTGTTGACGTAGTACATTCCGCAACGTTGCGCTTCGCGCGCCACGGCTTCCTGTGCCTGTTTTTTCGTGCCCACAAACAGGATATTGCCGCCGTCCGCGACGATGTCCCGCACGCAGATGTAGGCCTTGGTGAGCTGGCGCAAGGTCTTCTGCAAATCGATGATGTAGATGCCGTTGCGCTGGCCGAAGATGAACCGCGCCATTTTCGGATTCCAGCGACGTCGTTGGTGGCCGAAATGAATGCCCGCTTCCAACAGTTGCTGCATGGTTACTACTGCCATAACTCTACTCCTTAGTTGGGTTGTACCTTGGGGTTTCACGCATCGAACGCTTTCGCACGACGCGGGCCGATTCGCCACAGGCGAACACCCTAACCTTACTGCATCGAAACCCCTGCGAATTTGAAAACAGCAACGTATACTAGCACGTAAACGCGCTACCGCGCAACTCTTACACGGCTGGCGGCCCGATACCGGGTTTTGAAGAATTCGGGGCATTGAGACTTTGCCTCGGTTGACGCCCATAAAAATGGACAGGCTACGTGCTTCACGCCCATAGCCTGTCCGCTCCGTTGTATGGATCTATTTCTTTCGCATTTTCTTTGCGCCGACAGTTGCGATCAAGCTGAGCAAGGCAGCCAGTCCGACAAGGTCCGGACCGGCCAGGTCTTGTTGCGCCACGTCCAAGTCGTAGCTCGCCGTATATACGTCGCCCTCGTCGCTGAGTGCCGTGCAGGTATATGTTCCCGCGTCTTCGAGTTCGACGGAGAAGATCGTGAGCGTCGATCCAGACTCGCCCTCCAACGCTACGCTGTCTTTGAACCATTCGTATAGCCAGCCCGGCGTCATTCCATCCGCTTGGAAATCA
>CAIYET010000327.1 GCA_903925285.1 Candidatus Hydrogenedentota bacterium
ATAGTTGTTCAGCATCATAGTTCCTTAAATGAACGGTCTCCGGTTGAAGCGTGCTGCGCGTGGATGCGTCGAGCTTGTGCATCAGCCGGGGACTGTTTGAGAGCAGAATGGTCATGTAGTTGTTACGGCTCCTGGAAAGACGGTACAGGATATCCATGTTCCGGTCCCGGGTGCCCATGAGATCAATCTCGTCGAGCACCACGACGGTCTTGCCCGGATATCGCGCGCGGAACGCCATGAAAAGGTCGTCAAAGGAGGATCCCTTAGAAGGGGATTTCAGAAAGTGTTCCAATATTTTGAAGCTGCTGTTGTGGTTGCGGACATTGCAGTAAAGCATCTTGACGTCGGCGGAATGAAGTTCATTCGCCAGGTAGCGGACCATCAACGTTTTTCCAGAGCCGCGGCTTCCGAACAACGCCAGGTTTTTTGGTATCCCCGTATGATCATACCGCAAGATTGCGTCGATGAGTATCTTGGCTTCATCGCGCATGACCGGTTGGGACGGGATGTGGCTGAAATCGAAGACCGAAAAATCTTTGACTTGCCCCGCCTCCTTCTTGATTTGCTCCTTCCGTCCCTTAAGATATGTCTGAACGTCCATGTCCCTCACCTCAGATACAACCGATAGAACGTGTAAAACGAGGTTGTATATATATCTTGCGGCCGGAAGATTGAAGTTGGCTCCGGCCGCCACGCAGAGGAACCGAGAAGATCGTGGACCGAACGGGTCTGAAGGCTATCAAGAAAACGCCAAGGCGTATCAGACGCTACTTGCGCCCATCGGAGGCGGAATCCTCCTGATGAGAGTACGAATCAGATTCTTTCTTGCGGTCCAATCCAAGGGTCTTGTGTGTCGAGTCAGAAACGCGCCCACATATTCCTCGACCATGGCCTTGTCTATTTGCTCAGTCATGGCGCCAAACACGAACGCATGCAGCCACGATGTGAACCAGGATGCGGCGTTCACACGTAAAACGGGCACTTGCCGGTTAGTCGCTTGGCCTGCTGCTCTTCTTTTCCTTCTTCTTTTCAATATAGAAAAGAATTGGAAGGAAAGAGTTTGTGTGGGGATTCATCCGTCTCGACACATATTCTCCGCCCCCCGAATATCTCGATGTCGAAACTGAGCAATTGCATTCAAAGCCACCTCGTGTTGCATCGTGCTTCTGGGAATTCACGCCGGAATGGGCGGATGATAACACACGCTGCCCGGAGTGGCGAATCAGCTTTTCGCGGTGTTGGGGTTCCGCGACGCGTCTTGCCGTACGACTCAAATTCTCCACTCCATTCAGAGGTACCGGAACGCATCGAAGTCCTTTTGTTTCCGCGCGCATTGGGTACATCCCTTGTGTTCGGCGGTGAGTTCCGCCAGGCGCGTCAGACTCTTTTCAAAGCGTTGGGAGAATACCCAACCTTCTCGATACCCGTGTCGTTGGTTGAACCTGCTGACGTGATCCACTATCCCGAGTCTCCGCATCTTGGCCCGGACGGTTTCAAGCGTGCGGCGGCTGATGCCGTGCTTTACCGCAATGGGTTCCAACGCGGGTAGGAATTGGTCGGGCGCCCACTTCAGTTCGACGAAGACAGCAAGGAACGCCGCCTGCTGGTTTTTGTTTCCAGGGCAGATGATGCGAACGAAGTCGTCTAGACCGTCTATCCGGGCGATTTTGTTGTGGTTGAGTTCGATCTTGGTCTTTGGTGTCATTTTGACCCCTGCCTCTTTATGCAAAACAGGGCAATTCCGAAGGAGTGACGTGATCGGGTCGATGTTAAAAAGTCGGGGGCGCTTGATCGGCTGCGGCCGGTTACCGGCCGTCCCGCAAAAACCGTGCGAATCCGTGCGATTCGTGCACAACTGGGCACTGTTATGCGTGAACCGGGTGGAATTCCGGGCCAATTGAGGCTGTCTTGGGCTGTTCTGACCGCCGGTTTAGGAGGGTGATTCCCTTTACTATGTCGAGGGCTTTGGAGTTGCCGTCTGCTTGGCTTTTTCTCGTC
>CAIYET010000328.1 GCA_903925285.1 Candidatus Hydrogenedentota bacterium
CACCAGCGACCATCTTCGCATCGGAACATGGAGTGGTAGTTCTCCCGATTCTTATTTTCAGGGGAGCATGAGCGAGTTGTACCTCTATAATCGCGCGCTTACCGCTTCCGAGATTAGCCAGCTTGTAGCAAATGGCACGACGCCCATTCTTTCGGTTACGCCATCCAACCGTGTCATCGGCGTGTCGGCGGATGTCACAACATTTACAGTCACGAACGCCGGTACTGGCGCCATGAACTGGACGGCCTTTGTCACGTCTGGCGGCACATGGGCGCGGATCACATCCGGAGCAAACGGCACAAATACTGGAACCATCACGGTTGGCTACGACGCGAATCCATCCGGAGGCGCGGCGCGTCAGGCGACTATACAGGTGACCGCTTCCGGCGCAAACGGAAGTCCGCAGAGCGTTACCGTTTCGCAGGTGGCGAATCCGGTTGGCGGCGGATCTGCCACTCGCGCGATTTCCGGTTCGTCCGTGTCAATTGAAGTCGCGCCACCGGCGGGGACAAGTGCCTGGGGAATCGAAGAATCGATTCCTGCCGGACTGACGCCTGCGAGTCTCACTGGGCCGAATGCGAACTGGAATGCCGCCACTGGCAAGATATCCTGGTATTCAACGGGCGCGGCAAGCGCAACTCTTGGATATACAGTAAGCGGGACTAATGGAACGTACACGGTGTCGGGCACAGCGGATTTTGATGGAACAAACTTTGCGGTAGGCGGTCAGACAAAGATCGTTCTTGGCGGGTGCCATCCGGCGGACATCAACAACAATTGGCAAATGGTTATGTCGGAAGCCATTGCATATCTGGCATGGTGGCAACAAGGCGTCAATCCCATGAATTATGCGATTCGTGCCGCCTATCTCTGGCAGAATGGTCCCGCTTACTATCGGCAAAGCGGGGTTACCGAACCTTTGTGCTGGGTGCCCGGCGCGTCTCCGGCATTGTCGAAAGTGAGTGCCCAACAGGTCTCTAATACAGTTTCCGCCGGGGCTGCCAGGACGGTAAATGGAACCGCAGTTTCGATCTCGATTACCCCGCCGAGCGGCACATCGGCATGGGGCTTTGAGGAAATGCTGCCCACGGGAATCGTTCCGTCCGGCATCACGGGGCCGAATGGTGTTTGGAATGTGGGGAACAATAAGATCACATGGTACTCGACCGGTTCTGCTGCTGCGACATTGGGGTACACGGCAACCGGCGCTCCGGGCCCTTACACGCTTGCGGGAACCGTGGACTTCGATGGTAGTGACGGTCTCACGTCGGGACAGAATCAGGTTGTTATTCCTTCCATAGTGAACCCGCGCACGATTTCGGGACATGTCATGCAGGCGGGCACAAGCACCGGTGTGGGTGGCGTGATGATCGCCGCGTCTAACGGTGGCAGTATAACTGTGGCAGACGGCAGCGGGAACTACACGCTTACGGTCACGAACGGCTGGAGCGGCACGGTGACGCCCTCCACAAATGGAATCGGTGGCGCATTCTCGCCGGTCAACAAGACGTACACCAAGGTCGTCGCCAACCAAACATCTCAAAACTATACATGGACACCGCCGCCAGTGATTTCAGGTAAGGTCACCAAGTCCGGCACGACCACGGGCGTGGCAGGCGTGACGATCACGTTCTCCGGCGGCGCGGGTACGGCCACCACCGACGCCAGCGGCAACTACAGCATGACCGTTTCGTACAAGTGGAACGGCACGGCCACGGCCTCGTATAGCAGCGGCGGGTTTGCCACGCCCACCAAGACCTACAGCGCCGTGACGGCGAACAAGACGGCGCAGAATTATGTCTGGTCGCCGTCGCCTCTGATTTCCGGCAAGGTCACGAAGTCCGGCACGAGCACGGGCGTGGCAGGTGTGACGATCACCTTCTCGAAAGGCGCTGGCGCGGTCACCACCGATGGCAGTGGCAGTTACAGTAATACCGTTTCGTACAAGTGGAGCGGCACAGCCACAGCGTCATTCACCAACGGCGGGTTCGCAACATCCAACATCACCTACAGCACGGCTCTGATCGCC
>CAIYET010000329.1 GCA_903925285.1 Candidatus Hydrogenedentota bacterium
AGCCTACAGCCTAAAGCCTATAGAAAGTGCGATGGTCGGTTGGCGGCTGTTCACGTGTCCGACGCGATGGCGACCGCTTCGGGAAAGGACGTTTTCCGCCAGTACGCTTGGTGGTTGACGGCATCGAACCGTTTACGTCCGATAACCCTCTAATTTTGGTGCCGAGACTGTTCAAGTAGGCTTTAGGCTTTAGGCTTTAGGCTGTAGGCAGTACGCCTAAAGCCTACAGCCTACAGCCTACAGCCTATACAGCGGCGTAGTTCGATGGCGGCCGCGCGAACATCGTGCGCTTGTGTTACCGCCGTCACGACGGCGACATGCCGCGCGCCTCGTTCGAGCACTTCGCGGATGTTGTTCGATTTGATTCCACCCATGCACGTGAATGGAATGCGCAGGCTCGGCGCGATTTCGGCGAGCAGGTCCGGTCCGACGGCGCCGGTGGGCACGGTTTTGGTTTGCGTGCTGAAGATGGGACCGATGTTGAGGTAACTTGCGCCGGCGTCTTGCGCTTCGAGAGCCTCGGCGAGGTTGTGCGTCGAACTGCCGATGACAAGGTCCGGCGCGAGGCGGCGCGCTGTCGCAATGGGCAGATCGCTCTGCCCGAGATGGACGCCGTCCGCGCCGACGGCGAGCGCCACGTCCACGCGGTCGTCCACGATCAACAACGCTTCGCCGATGGGTATCCGCGCACGGAACGCTTCGGCCCTGCGAAACAATTCTAGGTCGTCGAGGTCCTTTTCGCGGAACTGAATCAGGCGTACGCCTGATTCGAGTACCGCGTCGAGCACGGCCAAGGCCGTCCGTCCGCCACAGAAGGATTGTGTGATGACGACATAGAGGTCGCTCTGGTCAAACAGGGTCATTCGTTCGGCGTGCGTCATCGGAAACAAACCTCCTATCGTCAGGTTTTAGGCTTTAGGCTTTAGGCTGTAGGAAGGAAGCCTACAGCCTACAGCCTAAAGCCTAAAGCCTGAAATCACCCGCCTCCCACGAAGCGCACCAGTTCGAGCGCGTCGCCTTCGGTCAGGGTCAGCCCTGCGAACCGCTCGCGTTCGATCACGACGGCGTTGTGCTCGACGACGGTCGATTCGGGCTTAAGACCCAACGACGCGAACAACTCCAACAATGGCATGCCTTCGGAAACCGTCCGGGCCACGCCGTTCACAAGGATCTGCATCGGAAACCTCCCATCGTCAGGCTTTAGGCTTTAGGCTTTAGGCTTTAGGAAGCCTACAGCCTATCGTGTGGTACATGCCGCACATTCTAGGGGTACAGGGGATTCCGTTCAACAATGCACCGACGTCAGGCTTTAGGCTTTAGGCTTTAGGCTTTAGAAAGGAAGCCAACAGCCTAAAGCCCACAGCAATGCCCGATGCGCGAAAGTTGCGCTCAGCAGGAGAAATGCGCGAAAATACCGTGTGCGTTGTTGCCGTACGATAGGCTTTAAGCTTTAGGCTGTAGGCTTCCTTCCTACAGCCTAAAGCCTACAGCCTGAAGCCTAGAGCCTAAACGAATGAGGAATCGTGAATTATGTCGAGCGTAATGGATGAATACCGGCGCAAGCGTATTAGCGCCGAGGAAGCCGCAGCGATGGTCAAGTCCGGCGATATCGTGGACTATTACGCGTTCAACGCGAGTTCGCAGTATCTGGATGCGGCGCTTGCGAAGCGGGTCGGCGAACTCGAAAACGTTACCATCCGTAGCGAACTGCGATTGGCCCCGCCGATGCAGGTGTTCATGGCCGATCCGACCGGCAAGACGTTTCGGTTGGTATCGCTGTTCAAAGGGCCTTTCGAGAACATCGTTCCCGACACGCGCTGCTCGCCGATTCCTTCCCGGCTCGGTTTTTACGAGACCATGTTCCGGTCCGGCGACATGCACACGGATATCGCATCGTTCATGGTAAGCCCGCCGGACGCGGATGGATACCTGTATTTCTTTCCGTCGCCGGCGCTCGCGAAGGCGGACGCGGATACGACTCAGTGCTTCATCGCTGAAATCAACGAGACGTACAGTCCGTTTCGCGGCGATGAAAGTCGGCGCATCCATATTTCGGAGGTGGATTACGTCATCGAAGGCGACAATCCGCCCATCCTCGACATCCCGAGTCCGCCGGCGACGGCCGAAGACGCCAAGATCGCGAACTATGTTGTCAAGGAGATTCCCAACGGCGCCTGCATCCAGATCGGCTATGGCAGCGTGCCCAACGCTGTGGGCAGTCTGATCGCTCACTCGGATCTGAAGGACCTCGGCGTACAGACGGAATTGCTGCCCGAAGGTATCATGCACCTGTACGAAGCGGGTAAGATCACCGGTGTGAATAAGGCCGTCGACAAGGGCCTGATCACCGCGAGTTTCGTGCTGGGTCCGAAGAAGCTGATCGACTTCGTGCGCGACTGTCCTGACGTGTACATGTGTACATCGAGTTACACGAACAATCCTTGGATCATCGGAAAGAACGACAACTTCATCTCGGTGAACGGCTGTCTCGAAATCGACTTGCACGGGCAGGTGAATTCGGAATCGATCATGAACCGCACGATCAGCGGCACGGGCGGCCAACTCGATTTCGTGCTCGGCTCGCAGTTGTCCAAGAACGGCAAGGCGATTCTGTGCACGCCGTCGACGTATACGAAGAAAGACGGCACGGTGGTGTCGCGGATCGTAGCTGTCCTGACGCCCGGCTCCATCGTCACGACGCCGCGCAGTTGCGTGCAATACATCTGCACCGAGTACGGTATCGTGAACCTGCGCGGACGCAGCGTGTGGGAACGCGCGGAATTGCTCATTGGCATCGCGCATCCCGACTTCCGTGACGACCTCATCAAGCAGGCCGAATCTCTGTTGCTCAAGCGTTCGTGAACCTTGGGGTATGGGGTTTGGGGTATGGGGTTTGGGGTTCTAGTAGTGTAGGGTTGGATTGATTTCCGCCGAATTGCGGAGGCGGGAATCAATCCCGCCTTACAGAAACGAGCAACTGGGGTATGGGGTTTGGGGTTCTAGTTGCGGCATTTCTTTCCCAAAACCCCATACCCCATACCCCATACCCCATACCCCATACGCTGAATCGCGGCCATGACGAGGCGCATGCTCGACAGACGCGTGCCGTTGTTGATCGAGCCTGCCGTGGCGAAGACGAGGCCGCGCATCGGGCGCGCCATCTCGGCATCGCGCAGAAACTCGAGCACGATGTTCTCTTCTTCATTGCGGCAGTAGGTGAAGGGCGCCAACTGGCCGTAGATGACGGCGTCGGGCAGGTGTTTTCGGATTTCATCGACCATCAGGGTCGGGCCGAAATTTGCGCCGTTCAGGCGGAGCCTCGCGAGCAGCGGCAGGAGATGTCCCATCGCGGAGTCGGAATGCTGATACCGCGTATCGGACGGCGCGGGACTGTAGCGATTGAACATGCCCTCGATAACGGGATACCCGAACAGTTCGTACATGTCCGGCGAGAGCAGGCAACAATTGTCGTCGCAGAAGCTGAATCCATGTGGGGCCGTTTCGGGCGTATACCCCGCTTCCTCGTCGAGCACGCGCGCGATTTCGAGCATGGTATCGAGAATTACCCGGCTGAATCGGCGCGCAAGGTCTGGGCGTTCGATGATAAGGAAGATCAGGTTCTCGGGACCGTAAACCGATGTGGCGAACGTGACCGGTCCGCGCTGTCCGCGATACAGCGGCGGTTCGACGCCCATGCCCATCAGCCGCTTCTTCTCGCGGTCCCACCCGTCCGGCAGAATGAAACTTCGGATATCTCGGCCTTCGACGCGGTCCAACAAAGCCTCCAATTCGTCGGGCGTCCGCGCGGACTGTTGCAGCCACCACGACTGATCGTGCCAAACATTTTTGGCATCGAACACGTCGTGCAAACCTTTCGTCCCAGGAAATTGCCGGTCGAGGTCAATCGGTTCTTCGGAAAGGAGGCGTCGCCCGACGATCCGCTCCGCCTTGTCGTTGTAGGCCTTGTTTAGCGACAACCGCCACTCGAGGTCATGTTCGTACCGCCACATATCTAGCGGGATACCCAATTCGTCATACACACATTCGCCCGTCAGGATCGCGCCCAACGGGATCTGCGGGATGTCCTTTCCGAACGGGTCTTGCACGGCGACCGCTTGGTCCGCCCAGAACTGCTCGATATCGACCCGGGCCAATCCGTCGTGCGCACGCATCTCGCCCACCAGTTCGCGCGCCATGACAAGATGTTCCGAACGGTACGGGGTCATAGTCACTTGTGACATTCGCTCGCTCATGTCCTTTCCTAATTCCTAATTGAATCGCGGCCGTCTGTTCTTGACGACCAGGTTATTCGATGCAATTCTTCTATTTTGAACCGCCGAGTTGCTCGAGCAAGGTGAAATCCGCATCGTTTCGTGCGGGGTCGAATCGAAGCGCGGTCTCGATCACGATCAGTTGCTGGCGCTTGTTCTCGATAGAGCTTCGCAGTTTTTTGTCTGGCGTCGCGATGTAGATGGCGACGCGACTCGTCTTTTCGTGAATCTCGACTGCCCCGGCTTGGCATGACCACTTGACATCGTAGACACCGTCGGCGTCGATACGGAATACATCCGTGACGTCCTGGAGATACGCCGGCAAGGAGAAATGCCACTTGGCACGGCGGGGCTGACCAAATTTGAACACCTTCTCCTTCGGATCCGGCATATAGTCAAGGTCGAGCGCAAACAGGAGCGCGGCGCGAGGCCCGCACACCGATGCGATGTCCCAATCCAGTTTGCCCTTCCCGCGCGTCAGGCGTTCGAACCGGTACGCGTCGCCCTCGAGAATAAACTCGTCGAGCATTCGTAATTCCCGTCCGATTCGGCCAAGTTCATCCAGCGTGTCGCGCCACTTGACCAGCGTCTTCAGGCTGAGGTTGAACCAATAGATCGACGTGATATGCGTCGATACGGCATGATAGGCCTGAAGCCGGATTTCGTCCGGTGTGGGTGACGTCCGTTTGCGTCCGCCGTATCGGCCCCAACCTTCATGCGGTCCTTGCGACCAGATCGCGCACGGCATCGGGCGATTCAGCTCGCGCAGAGAACGGCACATATCGCCAATCGTCTCGAGTGGCGCACCCCAACCGATGCGTTGCTTGCCCCAACGTTCATACTTTTGCCACGCATCGGGCGACGGCGCCGTAACGCGGTACGCGTCATAATGCGGGAAATCGCTTAAACCGGCATAGTCCCGCCATATCCGTTCCTCACTTTGCGTCACTGTTGTCGCCAGTCTGGTTGTGGCATAAGGATGCAGTTTCTCCCAGATTTCCTGCGGTGGGACGGGGTGGCCGCCGCCGTACTGCGGCTCGCCGAGAAACTCGACGGCATGGATTCGCGGCAACATCGCGTCCGTATCGTAGGTTTCGAAGGGCGTCAGCTTGTTGAAGTACTTCAACGGATAGCGCGCATAGAGTTCGGTGTCGCTGTAGCCCGGCGTGATGGCGAGATGGCCCGTGTTGACGTGAAGCCGCTTGAGGGCCTTCAGATAAACCTCGCCGGCGGCTGCGGATACCCATCCGCCCGAAATATCGAAGCGTTCCGGCTTGATGCGCAGATATGCCCAGACTGAAATTGCGTCTCCGCCGGTTCGTCCCAACATGACCTCGACTGCGGCATAGGTAAGCGGAAGCGGACTGGTCTTGACGGAAAACCCGCCGCGGTCGCCTGCGGGAATTTCGGCGTGTTCGTTGAATGCTTGAAGGGATTGCAGCGGGGGCTGTGGAAGTAACACGCGCGGCGACTTCGGGTCTTGAGGCAGCCAGAGACGACAGGACCGGATTTCTATTCGCGAATCGGATGCGTTGGCGATATGGACCACCATGGTATCGGGTTGGAGGGCCGCATCGGGACCGAGAAATGTTACGGCGGACAACCAGTACTTCGGCTTGTCGAGAGGTACTTCCTGCGATAGCCACGGCGCGCCTTCGGGACCCGCTTCAATGCGGATTCGGCCACACGGTCCAAACGGCGCCACCCGCCCGTTGAAAGTCCACACCGTCAAAGCTCCGGACGGAAATACAAGACTTTCGTCTGGCGTAGCGGCCGGTGTGTCGTGCCAGGCCCACATGTGCGCCGCGAGCAAGTCTGCCGGCGACTTGCCGTCGAACAGTATCCGCGTTTGGCTGTCCAGCACCAACGGCTTGCTGTTCTGGGCAGCGTCATTTCGCACAAACAACTGCACACGCGCCCCGGCCGCCGGTTCCGGATCGCGCGAATAACGCATCGAGTCCGCCATCACATGCGGCGTGACTGCAATCCCAGCGATATTGATGGTAGGACTGTCCGCTATCGCGAAAAACGAAAGAGATAATCCCGCCATTACCGTCGCCAGTCCAAATGTCATCGGTATTTTCATATCGGACTAACTCCTACAGTCGTTCGATGTTTTTATGAAGTACATCGACTTGCAAGTTTCCGCAAGAGTATACGCGTTGTTTCTTTAAGAAGTAGAATTCTTCCATTGCGCCCAGTTGCTTCGCTAAACGCGCAGTGGGCTGCGATCTGTATACAGCCTACAGCCTCAAGACGGAATGTCCCGAAGAAGCCTCTTGCGCTTTGCTGAAAATAGTGGTATCTTTGTAAAGTGTAATCGGGGAATTGGGATGGGTAGTGTAGTAAATGGGTATCTGGTGCTGGAAGCTGGAACGCGGGTGGGTCTGCGGAAGCCGGTGGGTGCGTCGATTATTATTGGTCGTACGCCGGATTGTGGGTTTGCGATCGACGATGCGTCGGCGTCGCGGCATCATGTGGAGATCGTGGCGCATGGGCTGATTTTCCGCTGGCGCGATCTGGGCAGCACGAATGGGACGATCCTCAATGGGGCGGTCATGTTGGAGGGCGAACTGCGCCATGGGGACAGGATTACGATTGGCAACACGGTCATGCGGTTCGAGATCGAAGCGGCTGCGCCTGTGTCTTCGGCTCGGTTGCCTAGTCCTGTTTCCGAAAGCACGCTAACGTTCGCGGCGGATGGTGGGACGGTATATCCTGGGCCGGATTTGATTGGGCGCTCGTCGGATTCATTGCTCCAGGCGGCCTACAGTGTGCTGAACTCGATCTCGTCGAACTATGAGACGTGCAGCCTTCAAGATCAGATTCTCGAAACGACGATGAAGGCTGTTTGTGGCCAGCACGGCGGCATTTTTTTCGCGGGCGACGGCGAGGACAGTTTCGTGCCGTGTCCGGTATGTCACAGGGTGCACACGATTCGGGAAGGATACCTCAAACGCGTCAATGTCGAGGACGTCCGCATCAGTCGCACGGCGGCGCGGCGGGTGTTGACGGGGGGCGAGAGCGTGTTGTATCGGGACAAGATGACGGATTCGGGTCTGAACATGGCCGATAGCGTCATGACGCTGAATCTGCGGTCGATAATGTGCGTGCCTTTGCGTGCGAAATCGAAGATCCTCGGCATTCTTTATGTGGATGCGGACCGTGAGAATCACACGTATACGCGCGATGACCTGCTGTTGTGCGCGGCGGTGGGCAATGGCGCGGGATTGGCCATCGCGAACGCTTCGCTGCATCAGCAGATTCTCGATAAGCAGCGCATCGAACAGGAAATAGCGCATGCGTGGATCATCCAGCAGGGTTTCCTTATCCGGGAGTGGCCTTCGGTGGGGGCGGGCCGTTTCGAGGTATATGGCGAGACGCGTCCGGCCCGGACGGTCGGTGGCGACTTCTACGATTTTGTGCATGTAGACGCGGATCGTGTTGGGATCCTGATCGGCAACGTGAGCGGCAAGGGCGTGCCTACGTCGCTGTCGATGGCGCAATTGCTTGCGGAGTTCCGGCTGCGCGCGCGTGGGGTGGTATCGCCGATCGAGGTAATCGAGTCGCTGAAGGGCGATCTCGTCAAACGTGCTCAGCACGGCATGTTCTACACGATGTGCTATCTGACGCTCGACTTGGAGTCGGGAAAAGTGCTTTTCGCCAACACGGGCCATCATGCGGCGTTGCACGTCCGCGCAGACGGTGTCGAACTCCTCGGTCACGCGTCGGGCGAGGCGGTGGGCGTGGACACGGTGTGGACGTTGGACGCGGGCGACACGATTCTGTTGTACACGAACGGGATTGTCACGGCGCGGCATCCGGAGAGTAAGAATGAGTTCGGGATCGAGGGGATCTCGCGTGTCGCGCAAGACATGCATGCGCATCCGCCGCGCGAGTTGATCGAGGCGGTCAATGAAGCCGTCACGCGTTACTGCGCGCCTGCCCGCCCGCACGATGATTGCGCGATGATCGCTTTGCGGCGGCTCGGATAGGAATTCAGGAGTTAGGAGTTAGGAGTTAGAATAGCGCTGTCACCGAAATCTATTCTAACTCCTAACTCCTAACTTAGGCTAGAGCGTCGGACGGGTCTCGATCCGGATACAGGCGCAGGCGCGGCGTGCGGTGGTCAGCGCGGCCTTACCGGTGTCGGCGACGGCTCGCACGTAGCCTGCGCGATTGCGTGACTCTTCGTCGGTCGTGTGACCGATGACGTCTCCCGGTTGCGTGGCCACATGCACTTCCAGCACGCCGGGTATATCGCGTGCGTCCTGGATTCCGATCACATCGGTTACGACACCCGATCGAGGGCGCACCCATGCCACGGCCATCCCTCGCGCGATATTCGATGCGGCGTCGAACCATGCTTCGAGCAGTTCTCCCGAATGCAGGCCGAGTATCATGGGACCGCGTTCGGACATGACGATGTCGGCACAAAACGTGCCTTCGGTCCACTGCACGGCTTGGCAGGCCGTTTCCGCTGCTGCGATAAGTTGGGCGTGCATAGTGGCCTTCACGTCGGCGGGCCGATATATGCACCAATCGAAATTATGCGGCGGCTCGCTTGGGACGCGCCCGGCAATGTCGGTATCGGCGGCTTTTCCACCGGCCATCGTGCCGCACACGTAATAGCGTGGCCCGTTGTAGAAGGACTCGACCAGTATGGCGCCCGCGCCGGTGCGTCGGGCCACTGCGAATGCGAGCGACACGTCTTCCACATGCTCGACGATGCGCGTACCTGCGGTCTCGTAGCGTTCGGCCGGACGCACGATAACGGGCACGCCCAACGTCCGCGCGGCGTTCAGGGTCTCGGTGCTGGTTTCGACGACTTGGAAATGCGGCGCCAACCCATGCGCGACCAGCGCCTCGCGCAATGCTAAGGGAGATATCTGCCGAATCATTCCGGCGGCGCCCCGGCGAAGGACGTCAGGGTGTTCACGAGCAGTTCCTCGAAGGCGTCGCGGTTTTTCCATCGCATAGCGCAACGCACGGGACGCCCCTCTTCGGATGTTTTGGTAAAGCCCTTGTCGTCGATCATGAGTTTGACCGTCTTCATTTCGCAGAGGGCCTCGTCGAACGCCAGGTATGCGGCGACGGTATCGAACAGGACGCTGCTCTCGCCTTTGGGATATTTGTCGTAGTTGGCCCACTGCCGGTAGTTGGCGATAACGGTCGCTGCCTTGGAGTCCTTCGATGTGTCGACTTTTGCGAAGCGTTCGCCGCGCAGGATGAGCGTGCCGCATGAGTCCAATGGCGCGAAGGTGATGTCCCACGACGCCGCGAACACGGCTTTGGCCGCTGGGATGTCCTTGATCACGTTCCATTCGGCGTCGGCGCCCTGCTTGCCGGCGTAGCCGATTTCGACGCTTCCGGCCATGGCGACCACGCGCGCGTTCTTCGCGATTTCCGGCGCGCGTTCGAGCGCTTCCCGGATGTTGGTTTGCGGACCGATGACGAGGAGCGTGACGGGCTGCGGCGACTGTTTGATGACGTCGATCATCGCCTGGACGCCGTCGGTGTGTACCTTGCCTTTGTACTGCTCCAACCGGTAGTCGCCGAGCCATTTTTCCTGATGGATCGGCTGCTCGCTCGTCTTGAGGCCCTGTCCGAGCGGTACGTTGGTTCGCCCGAGGGCTTCGAGTATTTTCGCGACGAGCCGCGTCTTTTTCGCCGTATCGTCCGAAGCCGTCACGATCAGTTTGAGGTCCACTTGCGGCGTCCCCAACAACATGGCCAGCGCCCACGTATCGTCGATGTCGTCGCCCAAGTCCGTATCGAGAATGACCGGCACGGGCGAACCGGCGGCCGCCATGCAACACAGATACCCCGGAAGTACACAAAGCAATGCGCTCATGAATCGATTCCTCCCATGCTCTCTGAAACCGGCTGCAAGCATACAGGAAGATGGTGCGGAGTGCGAAGTAAGGCTTTATAGGCTTTAGGCTTTAGGCTGTAGGCTGTAGGCAAAGAGTGCACCGTACACTTCCTACAGCCTACAGCCT
>CAIYET010000330.1 GCA_903925285.1 Candidatus Hydrogenedentota bacterium
AGGCTGTAGGCAGTGCCTACAGCCTAAAGCCTAAAGCCTCGTAAAAGCACCGATCAGTCGTCGCCATCTGACAACTCCGCCTCATCGGCAGTATCCACGGATGGCGGTGAAGACGGCACGGGGGCTTCCAGGGGAAAGGCAAACTCCAACTGCTGACGTCGAATGAGGCCGTAACGCTTCAGCAGGCGCAAAGTCTGCAACGTGTGCGATGGCGAATACGACACATGCGCGTTGATACGGCCGACGAGTTCCTGCAACACGGTGGCGAACTCGAGCACGTGCGATATCCCGCCTTGACGTAGCACGGCGATCGCCCGCTGGCGCGGTTCGGGCGACGCGGGCAGTTCCGAAATCACCAGCACCGTCGGCACGTCCAGGCACCCAAACACGTGCCGCGCACGTTCGACCGACGCCGGTTTCGCCACATCGAACAACACCGGATTGGACTCGAGCAACGACGCGTAGAACCGATCCGCATGCCACGCCCGCACCTCCACCACGGCCCGCGGCAACGCGGAAACGTCCCCCACGCGCAGCACAAAATCGCAGGGGTGGGCTTCGCTCCCGAACGCGGTATTTTCGACGTACAATTGCAGCCCCTGCTCGATGCCGCGCGCACGCACTGCGTCATGCTGCCAATACGTCATCACATGAAAGGCATTGACCTCAAAGAAGTCGCGCACCAACTGTACACTGACGTCGCTCATATCGACCGCTCGCTGTTGCTACTTTAGGCTTTAGGCTGTAGGCTTTAGGCTGTAGGCAGTGCCTACAGCCTAAAGCCTCATACTGCTGTTAGCAATTCTCGACGCATTATAGGCCAAGCGTCATACCCGCGCAAAAAAAGCGGCGCTCGAATGTTTAACCGCCGACGGGATTCCTGATACGATGCAATGCGTTACGGTCGAGGAAAACGACATGGACGCATACGAAATCGCCACCGTCGTGCATGATGCACACATTGATGTCAATCCAGCCCTGAATTGCCAACAGGTGCGCGCGATCATCCTCTCCTACAGCGCGGAACCCCCACAGCGAAACGTCGCGCCGCCCACGGCACTGCGCGACCGGCTATTGGCATTGCAGCACCGATTCATCAGTCCCCCATACGATGGCAGCGAAGTCGTTGACCAGCGCCGTGAATCGGATCGATGAAGCTCTATTTGGATTCGTCGGTACTGGTGGCCGCCTTCTCGCCCGAGGCATTCACGAAACGTGCGCTGGCAGATCCATGGAAGCCGACCAGCCGGTGAAAGCAACAAACGGATGAATCTCCTTCGGGAACAGTGAAGTCCGTTGCCGCCAATCCGCCGCCCTCGGTTGACCACGCCTTCCACCGCGAATCAGTACACCTCGTCGTGTGTGCCGATGGTTTCCAAGAGAACCGCTTGTTGGCCTTCACGTTCGACGAAACGAAAGACGATTCGAAGGTCATAGCCAAGGGAACAGGCCAAGAACCCGTCGAGTTCTCCCCTGAGTTTGTGAGTCTTCAGGCGCGGGTGCGATACGTCTTCCTCAAGAAGATGCAGAGCCGTGGCAAACGCCTCTCGGGTCAATACACCTCTTGACACGAGGCGTTTCGCAGCCTTTTGAAAGGCGCTCGAAACGATGAGCCGGTTCACGAGAAGATCTGGTCCACGGCTTCGTTAGCAGTCATGACGCCGCATTGGCCTTGCCGGTATTCGCGTTCGGCTTCCTCGATATCTACGAGAAGTTCGCCCCGCCGTTTCGCGATCATGCGTTTCCGTACGATCTCGACCAGTTCTTCCTGCTCGTCGAGCGTCAGGCGGTCGGCGGCCTCGACGATATCCCCGAACTGCAATACATGTTCCATATTCATTCCTTGACGCCGTGAAAAACCGGCGTGTGGTTTGGCATTAACCCTGTTCCCACCGCGAATGTGAGTCTACTACGTTCATCGCGCCATTACCAATTGTATCGCTCCACAAGCCATTTCGGTCAAACGGCGCGCGCGACGCTTTGCTCCTGGCGCTTTGCCTGGATGCGGCGCACGGCATCGTCATCGAAGAAGCGCGCACCGCACGACTGGCACTTGAAGTGGCGGAGCCGCTTCACGATTAGGCCGTTTTCCAATCGATAGCTCCCGACTGTCTGGGACATCCGCACGGCGCCGCATTCCGGGCATGGTAGCGGCTCAGACATCGGTGTTTCGCTTCGAGGAAATGAGGACATAAAACACATCCACTCCTTCCTTCTTCAATATCTTCCCTTTGGTGTAGATATCGAGTCCGTCAAAGGTCAAGCCCTTGATCACGTAGAGTTGCTCGATCGTTCTCGTCCGGGATTG
>CAIYET010000331.1 GCA_903925285.1 Candidatus Hydrogenedentota bacterium
CTGCACCAACTGCCGTTTCTTGGTGAATGGTCCCTTTTGGAAGGCTCAGGATCGGAGGGCTTGATCAAAGTCGGCGATGATATCTTCGATGTCTTCGAGACCCGCCGAGACGCGTACGAAATCCGGGGTGACGCCCGCAGCGCGCTGTTCTTCCGTGCTCAGTTGTTGGTGTGTGGTCGAAGCCGGGTGGATGACCAGCGTTTTCGCGTCGAGGATATTGGCGAGGTGCGACGCGAGTTTGACGCTGTTGATGAACTTGACCGCGGCGTCGTGACCGCCCCTTGTTCCGAATCCCAGGATCGCGCCTTGCCCGTTGGGCAGGTATTTCTTCGCGCGCGCATAATCGGGATGGCTCGGCAATCCGGGATAGTTGACCCACGCGACGGCGGGATGTTTTTCGAGGAACTGGGCGAGTTTCAATGCGTTCTCGCAGTGGCGCGGGACGCGCAGGTGCAGGGTCTCGATCCCTTGCAGCAACAGAAACGCGTTGAACGGCGACAACGCCGGCCCCATATCGCGCAGCAGCGTCACGCGGGCCTTGACGATGTAACTGATGTTGCCCAGCGGCTTGAGCGCCTCGTAGAAGTTCAAGCCGTGATAACTCGCGTTGGGTCCGGTCAGTTCGGGAAACTTGCCGTTGTTCCAATCGAAACGCCCGCCGTCCACAATGGCGCCGCCGATCGACGTGCCGTGGCCGCCGAGCACCTTGGTCGCCGAATGTACGATGATGTCCGCGCCGTGGTCGAACGGACGAAACAGCAACGGTGACGCGACCGTGTTATCGACCATGAGCGGGATGCCGTGGGCGTGGGCAACTGCGGCGATCACGTCGAAATCCACGACGTCGTTTGCGGGATTGCCGATCGTCTCGATGAACAGGAAACGCGTATTCTCGTCGATTTTCTTCGCAAACTCCTCGGGGCGGCTCGCATCGACGAATCGCGCCTCGATACCGAGGTCTTTGAGCGTGTGCGCGAACAAATTATACGTGCCGCCATAGAGCGTGGACGACGACACGAAGTTTTGTCCCGCCTTCGTGATATTGAGGACGGCGAGCGTCGTGGCCGCCGAACCGGACGCCACGCCCAGCGCGCCAACGCCGCCTTCGAGTGCGGCGACGCGTTTTTCGAACACGTCAGTGGTAGGGTTCATGATGCGCGTGTAGATGTTGCCGAACTCCTCGAGCGCGAACAAACGCGCGGCGTGGTCCGTGTCGTGGAACACGTACGAGGTTGTCTGGTAAATCGGCACTGCGCGGGCGCCGGTGGTCGGGTCAGGTTCCTGGCCCGCGTGGATGGCGAGCGTGGCGGGCTTATAGTTCTGCGTCATGGTCGTTTCTCCTTGTTCGTCCCATTCGAGACGTAATGTTTATCCCTCGAAGAGGGGCGTTGAAAGATACCGTTCGCCCGAGTCGGGCAGAATGACGACGATGGTCTTGCCTTCGTACGCATCCTGTCCCGCCAACCGCAGGGCGACCGCCGTGGCCGCGCCCGAACTGATCCCGCCGATCAAACCCTCTTCGCGCGTCAGGCGTCGCGCCATTTCAAAGGCTTCCTCGTTGGTCACCTGTTCGACGCGGTCCACGAGGCTTAGGTCCAGGACATCGGGCTTGAATCCCGCGCCGATGCCCTGAATCTTGTGCGGACCCGGTTTGCCGCCCGACAGCACCGGCGACGCGGACGGTTCGACGGCTATCGATTCGATCTTCTTAAACTGTTTTATGTACCGGCTAATTCCCGTAATCGTACCGCCGGTGCCGACGCCCGAAACCAACACGTCGATTGCGCCATCCGTGTCGGCCCAGATCTCAGGCCCAGTCGTCTTGAAATGAATCTCCGGATTCGCAGGATTCTTGAACTGCTGCGGAAGAAAATAGTTTGGATCTTCCGCCGCGATGCGTTCCGCCTCGCGGATCGCGCCCGGCATCCCTTCCGTGCCCGGCGTCAGGATAAGCGCCGCACCGAACGCCTTAAGCATGTTCCGGCGTTCCAGACTCATCGTCTCCGGCATGGTCAACGTCAACTTGTAGCCGCGCGCGGCCGCTACAAAAGCCAACGCGATACCCGTGTTGCCGGAGGTCGGCTCAATAATCGAGCCGCCGGGCTTCAGCACGCCGCGATGCTCCGCGTCCCAGATCATCGCCGCGCCGATTCGGCACTTGACCGAATACGACGGATTGCGACCCTCCACTTTGGCGACGACAGCGCCCTTGAGGCCTGCGCCAAGCTTCCGCAGCCGTACCAGCGGCGTGTTTCCAATACTGAACGAAGCGTCATCGTAGATTTTCATGGGACGATCTCCTTCCTCGGTTCGCGGCTTCACAGCCAACATAAACATCCGCTACATAATCATCATAGTCAATATTACACGATCCAAACCGAAAAGTCAAGCTTTATTGACGGGGAAACGCGACAGGCGTGGTTTGCGTCGTAGTCGCGCGGGATAGCCTGTGCGGATTTATCCTAGATTCGGCATTTGAAAACACGGATTGAAAACGGCATAACGATCCTTGGAACAAATGGTTACACACTCGAGTGGCAACTGCGCGGCAGTCAAGAACGACTCACCCATTGGGCGCAAGGCTTCCGTGGCGGTCTGTCACTTCTGTTCAGCGGCGCCCTGCCATTGGATAGCGGCGAGTTGGCCTTGACGTGCGAAGTCGGTTGCTTCGGCCAGGACGCGTGCGGCTTCTTGGGGCGCGTGGAAACCCATCGAGTTTTCCGCGGCGATAAAATCGAGCCGCCATTGGGCTTTTCGCTGGAAATCGAGCGCGGGCGCGACTTGTTGTTCGGTGGCGCCTTCGGATTTTGCTTTGATGGTCGCGTCGATCAGTGCCATGAGGGCTTGCCCGGTCCGTTCGAGCAGTTCGTGGTTACGCCCCTGGATGATATCGACGCGGGCCTTGAGTTCGTCTTCCTCGAAATGGTGGCAGATCTGGCACGCGCGATTGACGTTCAGCAGCGGACTGCGCACCCAGTGGTCGGAGATTTTCGTCGCGCCGTCGCGCATGTAGGGCATGTGGCAATCGGCGCAGGCGACGCCGCTACGCGCGTGGATGCCCTGACTCCACATCTCGAATTCCGGATGTTGCGCCTTGAGAATCTCCGCGCCGGTTTCGGCGTGTTTGTAATCGTAGAAGCGCGCCCCGTCGGGGAACGTCGTGCTGTCCCAGAATGCCTCGACATCGTCGGCGCGCAGTCCTTTGCCCCATGGAAACGTGAGAGGCATTTTACTCGAACAGTAATACTCGACATGGCATTGGCCGCACACAAACGAGCGCAATTCGGTACGCGAGGCTTCGGCATTGGGATCGTAGGGCGTCGCGCGCGGGCCGACGCGCCAGCGTTCGATGGAGGGCAGATGCGGAACGGGCGCGTCGGACGCGGCCAGCAGGGAAATGCCTTTCAGGAAACCGGGCCGCGTCACGCGCAGTTCCATCGTTTTCGGATTGTGGCAATCGACGCAGGAAACGGGATGTGCGTGGCCCCCGTCGGATAGCATCTTGCTCAGATCCTGGTAGGAAAACGTGTAAGTCTTCTCGAAACCTTTCATGGCGTCGCCGTCGCCGAGTTTCCGGTACAGCGGCATGATCGAGGCGTGGCAATGCAGGCACGATCCCGTCTGTGGCTTGGTCAGCCGCTTCGTCGCTTCCTGATCCGCAAGCATGTAGGCGTGGCCGCGCCGGTCCCGGTAATCGATCGAGAAGGCGTAGCCGAGGAACATGCGCTTGAGCCACGGATCGCGTTCGATTTTCTCGGCGGGAAGGGCTTCGCTGCCACCGTGGCCGCCGTACCGCGTGCGCGTCGTCTGTGCGGTCAATTTGTACAAACCGTATTCTTTCGGCCAGTTGACGCCCCACTTGGCCGGATCGGTGTCGTCTTCCGTTACCTCGACCAGCCGGACATAGGGATTCTTCGCTTCGCTTTTGCGTTCAACAATGCTCGTCAACAGCGCTACGACCAGGAAGGCCGCTACGGCCGCCACAATCACGGCGCACACGAAAAAAGCCAGCGAACGCAAATCCAATCTCAGTTCGATCATGTCGAGTTCCTTTCCGACGCTTTGATGCGGCCGCCGAGTCCTGCCGGTTCGCCATGTCCGACCGACTGGTGGCAATGCACGCATCGCACCGCATTGCGGTCCGACGTGGCCCCGACGACCAAGTCATGTACCATGTCTTCGTGGCAGCGCATACAGCTTTCCTGAAGAATCCGGCTGTTGCCGGGTTTGATCATGATAGGCTCATGAAAGTCCTGAAACGTGAATCCCTTCGAGTGGTGGTAGCCGTTGTTGGATTTGGCGAGATATTTGCCCGCGAGATCGTGCGGCAAATGGCAATCCACGCACTTGGCTGCGGC
This sequence comes from Candidatus Hydrogenedentota bacterium, assembly GCA_903925285.1. Taxonomy (GTDB): domain Bacteria; phylum Hydrogenedentota; class Hydrogenedentia; order Hydrogenedentales; family SLHB01; genus DSVR01. The sequence continues at coordinate 4,359 of CAIYET010000331.1, forward strand.
GTGATGGCTCCCCTTGCGCCATGAATCGTATTGCGAGCGCATGATGTGGCAATTCACGCAGGCTTGTGGATCGGAACTCAGGTACGAGAACCCCTCGGCATAGATAAATGTGAAGCTGCCAAATCCGACCACGAGACCCAGCGGAATGCCGAAGAAAACGGCGAGCGTCGCTTGGCTGAACCTCGATAGAACGCCGTTCTTTGCATGCTCGGGTTTTTCCCGCGAACGCGTCTTCCATACGATCTCGAACCGGCGCATGAGGACTCCTCGTCTACTCGATCGAATACTTCACTCTGCCCAGAACGTACAGCCAATTCCAAGAATTGCGGCATCATTGTAAGCGAGAACGCCGACGCAATCCAAGCATTGGATCTACTGGTCGTGCGCGGCTTCGAACAACGCGCGGAGGTTTTCGAGCGGGGTTTCGGGCGTCATGACGTTGGCGGGGCCGAGCAGTAGGCTGCCTCCGAAGGGGTGGCCGAGCGTGTCGATAATCCGGTGTACCTCGTCCTTGATTTCGCGCGGCGTACCTTCGCACAAGAGGTGCTGGATGTCGATTGCGCCGCTGAAGGCGGTCTTGCCGCCGAACTCGCGCGCGAGGCGGTCGATGTCCATCGCGCCGGGTTGGACGGGATCGAGTACGTCCATGCCGACGTCGATGAGGTCGCCGACGATATCGGTCACGTTCCCGCAGCTATGGAACAGCACGTCCATGCCGAGACGATGGACTTCCGCGAACACCGTTGCGTAGTACGGTTTGAACATGCGCCGCCATAGGTCCGGTGCGATCAGCAGCGCGGTTTGGCTGCCCCAATCGTCCGTCATGAAAACGCCGTCGGCGCCCATCGCGCCCCACGCGCGGACGATCTCGATGAGATACGTTTGCAGCGCGTCCATGAGTTGGCGCACGTCCGATTCGTTCGTGTAGAAGTCCGTGAAAATTTGCTGCATGCCGCGCAACGCGTGCAGTCGTTCGAACATCGCGAGGTGGATCACGCCGTAACGGTATTTCGCGGGATGCCGGTCGAGCGCGGGCTTGGCGGTATCGAAGCGCCCCGGCGCGCGCGGGTCGGGCATTCGCCGCGCGAGGTAATCGTCGAGTTGCGCCCAGTCCTCGAGCGGCTCGGCGACGGGCGTCGCGCCGACGCCGCCGAACGCATGGCCCCAGCGCGTGCCCCATTCGTCGGTCCATTGCGCGTCGCGCATCAGCGCCTCGACGGGATTGATCCGGGGCGTCTTTTCCGGCGGCTGGTAACCGACCGTGATGTCGTATGGAATCACGGCGATGACGTCGTCCGGGTATTCGCAAAAGAGGTCGGCCAACGCGTCGCCGTGTCGCAGAATCAGATCGAACGAAAGCCGTTTGAGCCGCACGGGACAACGTCCCGAACCGCGGCGGTGAATAGCGTCCTTGACCCACGCCTTCGTCGCTGGATGGCCGTCCTGCGCCTCGTTCACGCGCGCGTCGAATGCGGCGATGCGCGCCTCCATTTCAGGAATCGGCAACAGTCTGAAATCGGTTGCGTTCATGAAAGCCTCCCTCTCGTGCTCAGCCCGGTTCGATTCCAGTCATCGCGCGCACGCAAGCGAACCAGCGTTCGGCGCAGCGCGTTATTTCGTCGAACCGGCTGTTTTTCACGGCATCGAGGAGTTTCATTTCCGTTGTCACGCCCGCGACGCCCGCGAATGCGCCTTCGTTGTAGTAGGCGTGCATGTTTTCGAGTACGATGCTGCCGGCAGGCACGATCCGCACGCCGGGAAACGGCCCTTGCATGTACATGACGAATTGCGGGCCGAGCATATTGCACGGGAACAGTTTGATCAGGTCTGCGCCGAGGCGCAACGCATCGGCAATCTCGCTCGGCGTGAAACAGCCGGGAACGGAGACGACGCCGCAGCCGACGGTATATTCGACTATCGGCGGATACAGGTTCGGCGATACGATTCCTTGCGCGCCGCTGTCGATGGCCATGCGCGCTTGTTCGAGGGTCGTGACCGTGCCGGCGGAAACCACGACGCGGTCGCCGTGTCGTTTGCGCAGATTCTCGATAACCGTGCACGCGCCCGGCGTCGTGAACGGGACCTCGAGCAACGTCGCGCCGCCCTCGACGAGCGCGTCGAACGTATCCTCCGTTTGCCGCGCTGTGTCGCCGCGCAAAATGAGTACCAGCCAATCCCGATGAGTACGTTCCAAAATCGCTTCTTTGTTCATAAGTGAAAACCTTGACTCCTTTCTACTTACTACTATCTTTGCACTCGCCCCGATTGATCGCCCGCAAGCAGTTGCTCGATTTCTTCGCGAGACGCGAGATTGAAATCGCCGGGGATACTATGTTTCAGGCAAGCGGCGGCCGCTGCGAAATCGACCGTCCGTTGCGATCCGAAGTCCGACAACAGGCCGTAGATCAGGCCCGCCGTGAATGCGTCGCCGCCGCCGACGCGGTCGACGATTTGCATCTCGTAGCTGCGGCTCGAATACACGCCCGACGCGTCGCACAAGAGGCCGCCGAGGCGGTTGACGGAGGCCGACACGCCTTCGCGCAAGGTCATCGCCACGCATCGGAATCCGAATCGCTCGCGCAACCCTTGCGCGGCTTCCTGCTCCGTGCCGCGAATGCCGAACAGTTTCTCCGCGTCTTCCCTGCCGCCGACAAATACATCGACCAAGTCGAATAGAGCGCCCAAGGTATGGCTGGCCTCATCGTGACTCCAGAGCTTGCTTCGATAATTGCAGTCGCAACTCACAGTAACGCCAAGAGCGCGCGCCGCTTCGAGCGCCTCGTGCAGAATGGCTACGATGTTCGCGCCCAGCGCCGGCGCCGTCCCGGAGAAATGGAACCAGTCCTTTCCCTTGAGGATTGCAGGCCAATTGAAATCGTCAGGCCGCGCTTCGGCGAAGCTGCTGTGCGCGCGGTCGTAGATCACCTTCGACGGACGTTGCGACGCGCCGGTTTCGAGATACAGCAAGCCAAGCCGGTCGCCGCCGCGCACGACATGCTCCGTGTTTACGCCAAAGCGCCGCAGATAGTTGATACACGCCTGGCCCATCTCGTGCTCCGGCACTTTCGAGACCGCGCATGCCTCGATGCCGAAATGGACGAGCGACACGCCGACGTTCGCTTCCGCGCCCGTATATCGCGCCGTGAACGTCTCAGCCTGAACGAAGCGGCCATACCCCGGCGGGCACAGGCTCAACAGGAGTTCTCCGAATGCAACGATCTTCTTGATCTTTCGTCTCCCTATCTCTCCGCCATATCCTCGTCTTACACATTCATCCCGAAATCAAAATTGCCCATGGCGGATTCCTCCACTTGACCAGCTTGCAACCTCGCTACAGTCCTTCTCTTCTCCTCTTGCTCTTGCTCATTATTACGGGGATTGTCGGCCATTAGGGCGCTGAGTTCTTCCTCTGTGTATCGACGAAGTCTCCGATTGAACGCTGTGAACCCCATGCTTTCCCAGAACGGCCGGGGCGGGATGCATACGTCAAACCAGTCCCAAGGGAACAATCCTCCAGTAGTATCATAGACTTCTATGCGCTGCCACCCGTTCTCCCGCGCCCAGGCGATCATCATGCTCGCCATCGCGCGTCCCACGCCCTGTCCTCGAAAGCAATGACCGCTGAGAGAACAAAAGGCGAGATTCACGACGACGAGTGTGCCTCCGTCTTCTTCTTCAGGTCCGAAGAATTGACACCCCGTTGCTCGCAGTCTCCTCGCCTCGTGCCTGGGCATCCAAACGATATGGCCAAGGACCCGCTCTTCGTGCCAGGCTATCGCGGCGCAGTTGCCATAGGTATCTCGCAGCCTCGCCAGGACGTTCTGAAACTCGTTGCCGGGAACCTTAGGCAGTCTCGCACAACGATCCGCTTCCTCCCATACAATCCCAGACGTCGGCTTGAAGGGATGCCCGCCAGCGCACTGATTAACGATCCAAGACTCGTCCATGAGTCTGATGTTTACACTCTCGTCTCCGGCTTGAATAGCGGTCGCTGTAATCACGGGCTGCGTTCCTGTCTCAAAGAAGTCTCAACTGGCTACAACTCCGGCGTCAGCAAATGTGCCGCGACGTTCTTGATCTGTTCGCGCGTGCCGCGGAATGCCCAGACCTGCGCGGCATCGTCGCACCGCGTGCGGCCCGTTCCGCCGCCGATGGCCGGGATATGGTATTCGAGTTCGCTGAATGCGCCGAGCGCGCTGTTCACGTTGCACGCCTGCGTCGAATAGCCGAGATGATCCGGTTCTTTCCACGGCGGGTCGACGTACTCGCCGGACGGATTCACGACGAAGTTCCGGACGATCAGCGCCCAGCGCTCGCCGCTCTTGTACACGTATCCGACGCGGCCCGTCGTCGCGACGGCGCGGATCGTGATTTTGTGCTCGCCCTTCGCACGCATGTGGTAGCGGATAAGGCGGTCAGACACTTCGAGGTCCGCAGGCACGATTTCGCCGAAACAGATCGTAGGTTCGGAACGGAAATAAGTTGGGATCAGCATATCGCCGCCATGCGGCATCTGTACCAGATTCCACAAGCCGACGCGGGCGTCCGTATCGACGCTGTCGCCGGTCAAAGCAAGCGACGTGAATTGCGTATAGCCAGCATATTCGATCCCGGCGAGATCGAGGTCGCGTTCGTATCGCAACGGATTCGGAGCGGGACCGACCGACTTGGCGATCTCGAGGGCGACGCGTTTCTTCGAGCGCGACAACTCGAGCGTGAGCCGGTTGACGAGTTTCACGCCGAGCGGCGCGGGCTGTACTTCATAATTACCCGGATCCAGTTCGCGCGGCTGCCAGTACTTGTCCGTCTTCGGGAAGTTCGGCAGGAAGACGTCGACTTCCGGTGCGAGCCACGTCCGGTCGCCGCCGGTATTCTGCCAGTCCTTGCTCGCGAAAAACGCCTTGGCCGAATCCTCGGCATCGAGCGCGGAATTCGTCCAGTAGAAGTTCTCGTCGCTCGATGGCGCGAAGACGCCGAGCACGCGCCCGCCATACGGCAGCATGAGGACTTTCGTGCCGTCGGGCAACGCAACGGTTTGCGTTTCCTTGCTCGCCGCTTTCAATACGGAGAGCAAATTCGACGCTTGTGCGGCATGTGCGGGCACGGAATGCAGCAACGCCATTCCGGCAGCGCCTACTAACGCGGTATCCAGAAACTCGCGGCGCGAGGTCATGCGTTTTTCTTCCATGATGCGGCGATCTCCTCGAGTGTTCTGCCCTTGGTTTCCGGCAACATCTTGAGTCCGAACACGAATGCGAAGATACAGATGATCGTGAACAATCCGAACGCGCCGCCGATCGATCCAACCAACCGTTGAGACCAACTGGTCAATATCGGGAACAACTGCGCGCCGCTGAAAATCGTGAGCCAGAGAAACGCGGTGGTAATCGCAACGGCGCGCGCGCGCAGGCGCGTCGGGAATATCTCCGACATCATGAGCCACGGTAGCGGCCCGAGCGCGAGGCCGTGCGGCACCGTGCACAGCGTGAGCACGATCAGCACGACCCAGCCGCCCCAATGAAAATGGAAGACCGCGCCAGTCAGGGCCGTCACCACGGCCATCAATGCCGAGGCGACCAGCCACAGCGGACGGCGTCCCACGCGGTCGACGGTCACGCAGGCAATCAGCGTGACGACGCCCATGAAGAAATAGGTGAACGTGAACTGGAGGATGGCGAGCGAGCGGTCCTTGAGTCCGGACGCCTCGAACAGCATCGCGATGTAGCCGCCCATCACGCTCCAGCCGGTCCAGTTATTGAAGAAGGCGAGCAGGAAACCTATCAGCAGGGCGTAGCGCATGCCGGGCTTGAACAGGTCGCTAAACCGGCCCGTGTCCTCGACGAGTGCGGCCTCGATCTGTGCCATTTCCGCGCGTGCGAACGTGGGGCCGTCCACGCGCGTGAGAACGGCGAGGGCTTCGGCGTTGCGGCCGCGGCCCGCGAGCCAGCGCGGACTGGGCGGCAGAAACGCCAGGAGAATCAGGAACACGAAGACGGGCAGGAGTTCCGATGCGAACATCCAACGCCACGCGACGGTTTCGGGCGTGACTTTCACGATGATATAGGACACAAACGGCGCAGTGATGCTGCCCACGACGATCGCCAGTTGGTACATGAAGCCAAGTCCGCCCCGCATACGCGGCGGTGCGATTTCCGAGATGTACATCGGCGAAGCGACGCTGCACAGGCCCACGCCCACGCCGCCTACGATCCGGAAGATGTTGAACATGACGATATCGCGCGGGATCGCCGTCATGATCGAGCCGATGCCCAGCAGGATGCACGCGATCATCATCGTCCGCGTGCGACCGAGGGCGTCGCACAGCCATCCGCCCAGGAACGGACCGATGATGCAGCCCAGCGCCGCGCTGCCGGTCGCGAAACCCATCGCGGACGGCGACAGGTTAAACACGTCGCGCAGATAAATGTTCGCCGCGCCGACCACGGACAGGTCGTACCCGAACAGGAACCCGCCGACTGACGCCACGAACGCCACGCCAAACGCGTAACGGTGCGAGGCCTGCTTTTCCGAAGCTGCCACTTGGCCCATGCTCATCCTCCCAGTTTTATAGGACGTATAGGACGTATAGGACATATATGTCCTATACGTCCTACGATCTTTCAAATCCCCGGCATATACCCGAATCCGAAACGCGCCGTCGATTCGGTTCGGAAATCCGAGATCAACGACATCAACGACGTCGTGCCGCCGTCGGCGACGATGGTCTGGCCGATAATATAGTCCGCGTCGTCCGAACAGAGGAATACCGCGAGCCGCGCGATGTCGATCGGCAAACCGTAACGTCCGCGCGGGACCTTCTGCGCCGCGTCCTTGCGCGCATCTTCGAGGTTGAATCCCGGCAAAACGTTGTAGTAGTTCTCGACAGTAACCCAGCCCGGCGCGATGGCGTTGACGCGAATATTCTTGTGGCCGAGTTCGACGGCGAGCGAGCGCGTGTACGCGACGATGGCGCCTTTGGTCGAGGCATACACGGAATGCTCGGGCGCGCCTTGAACGCCGTGAATCGACGTAACGTTGCAGATCGCGCCGCCGCCATGCGTTTCCATGTCTTCGACGAGGCGTTGCGTGAGGAAGAACTGTGCGCGGATGTTCACGTGCCACATCTTGTCGAACTGCTCGACCGTGACCTTGGTGAACGGCTTGTTGAACGTGATGCCCGCGTTGTTGATGACGCAATCGATGCCGCCGAGGAACGCGAGCGCCGATTCGGCCAATCCGATCGCTTCGTCAACGGAATCGAAGTTGGCCTGGAACGCCTCGGCGCGGCGTCCCATGGCGCAGATCTCGTCGGCAGCCGAACGGGCGCCCTTGTCGCTGTGGCCGTAATGCAGCGCCACGTCCGCGCCCTGCCGCGCGAATTCGAGCGCCACCTCGCGTCCGATGCCCGTGCCCGACCCCGTCACCAACGCCTTCTTGCCTGCGAGCTTTCCCGCCATACTCATGCGCGTGTCTCCCCGTCGCCAATTCGCTCCCACCTGGAAGCAGAACCTATACACGTATACGCTTGCCTGTTCGGGTTGTCAAACGTTCCGGACAGTTGGGTTCAGGCAGTCTTCCGGAATCCCGCCTTGTAGCATCGCAACCATGTTTTCCGCCGCGCGGCGCTGCAACTCGAGGCTGGCTTCCGTCGAGAACCAGGCATAATGGCCTGTGGCGACGAGATGCGGATGCGCCAGTAACGCGTCGCGGTTCGCCAGCGGCGGCTCGTCCCAGAAACAGTCCAATCCCGCCGCGTACAAACGTTCGCCCTCGAGCGCGTCCAACAGCGCGTCCTCGTCCACGACGGGTCCGCGCGACGTGTTGATGACGATGGCGGAAGGCTCCATCCGCGCCAACGCGTCGCGCCCGATCAGCATCCGCGTCTCGTTGGTCAGGTTGCAGTGGGCGGACACGATATCGCTTTCACGCAATAACGTGTCGAGGTCGCAACGACCCGCGCCGAGTTGGTCGAAGCGTTCGCGCGGAATGTATGGGTCGCACGCGAGTACGCGCTGAAACAGTCCCCGCGCCTTCGCGCACAACGTCCCGCCGATCCGGCCCAGGCCGATAATGCCGAGCGTCATATTGCGGAGTTCCGGCAAGCGCGGCCTCGGCGGCGAGGCGTATTGCGCGCGCAGAAATGCAGGGTCGATCCCGATGCGCAAGCCGCGCACGCACGCAAGCATCAACGCCAACGCGTGGTCCGAAACCGAATGATTCGCGTAGCCCTGCACGTTGCACACGGGAACGCCGCGCGCGGAAGCAGCCTCGATATCGATGTTGTCGTGCCCGACGCCATAGCGTACTATGGATCTGACTCCCTGCGCCGCATCGAGGAATGCGCCGTCAATCTCCGTCCAGCGCACGAACATGCCGTCCGCACCCGCACTGAAGGCGATCTTGCCGGCCCGGTCGTGCCGGTCGCCGCCGAACACTTCGAACGTCGCGCCGATGGCCTCGAGTGCGGCGCGTTCCTGATCGAAGTCGTCATATCCCGCGTCAATCACAACAACGCGTACGGGTAAGGATGAAGGATGAAGGATGAAGGATGAAGAAGGCTGTAGGCTGTAGGCTGTAGGCTGTAGGAGTTGCGAGCTCCGGGATGCGCCGTGCGGTAATTCATCCTTCATCCTTCATCCTTCATCCTTCATGTTAGAAGTCCCGGTTGAAACCGCAGGTCCAGCCCCCGTCGACAATCAGGTTGTGCCCGTTGACGTAGGCGGCGGCGTCGGACGCGAGAAAGAGGACCGCTTCGGCGATCTCGGTCGTCTCGCCGGGACGCCGCTGCGGGATGAACGAGAGGATATGTTCGGCGCGGTCCTTATCGTTGTAGAACAGTTCGCGCGTACCGTCGGTGAGCGTCGAGCCGGGCGATACGGCATTGACGCGCACGCCCATGGGGCCCAGTTCGCACGCCATCGCCTCGGTCATGCGCAACACGGCGGCCTTCGCGGCCACGTAGCCGATCTGGAGACGCAACGCGACGACGCCCGCAACGGATGCGATGTTGACGATCGATCCCGACCGTTGTTCGACCATTTGTTGCGCAGCGGCCTGGCAGCCGTGGAACGTGCCGTGCAGATCGACGTTGATGATCTTGTGCCACGTCTCGATGGGATACCGATCCGCCGTAACGCGGTCTTCGGGCCGGTTCGAGTTGATCCCCGCGTTGTTCACCATAATGTCGAGCCGTCCATAGCGCGCGGCGCACGCATCGACCAACGCGTGGACCTGATCGAAATCGGATACGTCGCACGGAAAGAACGTTCCGCCCAAAGCCGCCGCCGTCGCAAGGCCCTGTTCGGCCTTCACGTCGGACACGACAACGGTCGCGCCGTTGCGCGCGAGCGTCTCCGCGATGCTCTTGCCGATGCCTTGGGCGCCGCCGGTCACGATGGCAATTTTGCCCTGCACGCCGACGCTCATGATTGCGCACCGAACGTCGCGAGTACGGCATCGACATCGACCGTTTCGCCAGGCGCGGCAATAATCGCAATCGGCGTCAGGCACGGCACTTCATTGTCGTCGGGCGTGACGAGTATCTTGAACAACACGCCGGTATGATCCGACTCGACCTCGATCTCGGCCTTGTCGGATTGGATCTTAAGCAGCAGTTCGCCCTGCTGGACGCTGTCGCCCTCGTTCTTCAGCCATTCGACGACGGAACCTTCCTCCATCGTTTGTCCCGTGCGCGGCATCACCACGACATGCGCCATGGATAATCTCCTTTTCTGCTCATCCGGATTTAGCGTACTTCTTTTTCACGTTCACGGAAAATTACCGTTTCGATTCGGTTTCCCCGAAGGGGAGGAACATGAATAGCCGTGGGTGCAACCCACGGATACAAAACCGATATCCATCGACCCTGGAAGGGTCGCACTATGTCCGTATCATCGTTAATAAAGGTCGACATCGTGCTTCTTGTGCGACCCTTACAGGGTCGGTGGTTAAGCATTTGTGCCCGTGGGTTGTCACCCACGGCTATTCATGTTCCCCCCCTTTGGGGAAACTCAGTTGAGGCGACAACTTTCCCAAAGAGTAAAGCTTCTTATAAAGCACGCTAAATCTGGACGATCCCTTTTTCTCATGTTTCCTGCGATCCGCTCAAAATCAACGCGTCTTCTGGTTCGGCATAGGGACTTTCTTTCGCGAAAGTTGCCGCAGCTTCGACTTCGACGTCGATCTCGGCGATCATCGCTTCGAACACGTCCGGCGTCAACGAGCCGGTTTCGAGCAGACGCTGTGTCCAATAATCGATCGGGTCGCGCAGGCGCGCTTCGACGACCTCGTCTTTCGAGCGATACAGCGCGTCGTCGCCCTCGAAATGCCCGCGCACGCGATACGTCTTGCACTCGATGAGCGTCGGCCCTTCGCCGGCCCGCGCGCGCTGCACGGCGGTCTCGGCCGTAGCGTACACGACGTCGACGCGATTGCCGTCGATGGTGATACCGGGCATATCGTAGGCCACGCCGCGCACGCCGATGTCCGCAACGGACGTGGACCGCGCGACGCTCACCGACGTCGCGTACAGGTTGTTCTCGCAGACGTAAATAACGGGCAGTTTCCATAGCGAGGCCAAGTTGAGGCTTTCGTGAAACGCGCCGTTATTCGCAGCGCCGTCGCCGAAGAAGCTCACCGTTACTTGATCGGTCTTGCGAAGTTTTGCCGACAATCCCGCGCCCGTCGCAACAGGGATGCCGCCGCCCACGATGCCGATCGTGCCCATGATGCCGATACTCGGCTGGAACATGTGCATCGTGCCGCCCTTGCCGCCGCAACATCCCGTTTTCTTCGCGCTGATCTCCGCCATGAGAATTTTGATATCCATCCCTTTGGCGATACAGTGGCCGTGTCCACGGTGCGTGCTGAGGATGTAGTCGTCCTTGCGCAGATGCGCGCAGACGCCCGCCGCAACGGCTTCCTGGCCCTCGTACAAATGCGCGGCGCTGGGAATCTCGCCCTTTTTGAACATGGCGGCAACGCGCAGTTCCGCTTTGCGGATACGCAGCATCGTCCGCAACAGGCCAATTTTCGTTTCGTTCTCCATCGCGTCAAACTCCTGCCGGTTTCGCGGCCATTAGCGCACGCGCGGCGGCGGCGATCTTTTCGGGATTGGGGAAGATGTAATTTTCCATCGGCGGACTGAACGGGATCGTCGTGTGCAACGGCGTCAGTTGGCGCGGCGCACACTTGAGGGCGTCCCATGCGTTCTCGGCCACCATGGCCACGATCTCGGATGCAAACCCGCAGTAGCGGAACCCTTCGTCCACCGCGAGCAGGCGTCCGGTTTTGCGCACCGATTCGAGGATCGTGTCGCGGTCGTACGGCATCAGCGTGCGCGGGTCGATGACCTCGACCGAGACGCCTTCCTTTTCGAGCACTTCCGCCGCCTTAAGCGCATGCGTGACTTCGATGCCCGTCGCCACGATCGTCAGGTCCGTACCTTCGCGCTTGATCTCGGCCACGCCCAGCGGGATCGCGTACGGTTCCTCGGGTACGTCGTCGCGGACGTTTAGCAGCGCCTTGTGTTCGAGGTAGATCACGGGTTCGTCGTCCCGGATCGCGGAAATGATAAGTCCCTTCGCGTCGTACGGATTGCTCGGCACGACGACTTTCAATCCCGGCGTGTTGATATACCACGAATAGAACGAGCCGGAATGCTGCGCGGCGTTCGATTTGAACGCGCCGGTCGTCATGCGGATCACGAGCGGCACTTTGACTTGGCCGTTCGAGATGTAACGCAGCTTGGCGGCCTGATTGCAGATTTGATCCGCGGCCAGCATCGAAAAATCGATCCACATGAGATCGGCAATGGGCCGCATACCCGTCATGGCCGCGCCGACCGCCGCACCCGCGATGGCCAGTTCGGAAATGGGCGTATCGCGGCAACGGTCCACACCGAACGCGGCGCAAAACCCGTCCGTTTGTTTGAAGCAACTTCCATGCGGGCCGACGCCCTCGCCCATCACGAAGACGGTCGGATCGCGCTCCATTTCCTGGCGCATGCCTTCGCGCAACGCCTCGACAAATCGTATTCGTCTCACCATATGTCCTTTCTTCACCGGTAGGCTTTAGGCTGTAGGCTTTAGGCTGTAGGCAGAAAGCGCAACGTTCACTTCCTACAGCCTACAGCCTAAAGCCTAAAGCCTTCTTACGCAATCGCGTCTATCTCGGACGCGCCAACCAATATGCCCTCGCCCGGAGTCAGAAATCGAACCGGCGTCTTGCGACACCACTTCTCGCACGCCTCTGCGAAGCGTTGCGGATCGCCGTTGTGTTCCTTGAACATCCAGAAATGGCACGGTACGACGACACGCGGATGAACCATGGCCGTCAGCATGGCGGCTTCGTCCGGGCCGAGGTTTCCGAATGTGCCGTTGATGCACGGCGCGAGAATATCCGGTTTCATATCCATGAGCGGCTGAAGCAAATCGGGCCGCAACGCCGTATCGCCCGTGAACAGCATCCGCACGCCGCCGAAGTCGAACAGCAACGACAAAGCCGACGGCGACAATTCGCCGTGGTCCGCTCTTACGGTGTGAACGCGGACATCCGCCAGCGAATACGTCTCGCCGGGCTGCATGATGAGTTGCCGCTCGGACAGAATCGCGCACTTGTCGTATTCCGGCAAGCACGCGTCCGAACCCGCAAACCGGCATCCGGGATTGTTCAGCGCGATAACCGGCAACGCGTCCGTATCGAGATGATCGAGATGTTCGTGCGAACTCACGACCCAGTCGGCGCGGACATGCTCGGCGTCGATCGGCGCAAGCGAGAGACGCTTGAATCCGAACGCGCGCTCGACCGCGTCGCTCAAGTACGGATCGATGTAAACAATCGTCCCGCGCGGGCTCTTACACACGAATCCCGCTTGGCCCAGCCACCACAAGGCTACGGCGTCGTCCGCGACGAACGTTTCGTCAATCTCTCTGGCCAGATCCTTCATCGCGGGTTACCATAATGCCGAAACGGGGCGTTTGCCTTGAAGGAAATCGCGCGCGGCTTCGGCAGCCTTTCGTTGCAAGACATCGACGGCCTTTTCGGAAACCGACGCGGCATGGCTTGTCAGAATGACATTCGGCATCGTCCGTAGCGGATTGTCGGGCGCGGGCGGTTCCTGCTCGAACACGTCAAGTCCCGCGCTGTGAATCGCGCCCGATTCAAGCGCGGCAATCAACGCCGATTCGTCCACCACGGGACCGCGCGACGTGTTGATCAGAACGACGCCCGGCTTCATTCGCGCGATCGTCTCCGCGTTAATCAGATGCGTCGTCTCCGCGATCAATGGGCAATGCAACGAAACGATATCGGACGCGGCCAGCAGTGCGTTCAAATCGAGTTTGCGCACACCGTACTCCGCGAAAACCGCGTCCGGGACCAGCGGATCGTACGCCGCGATTGCGAACCCGAAAACCTTCGCCTTGACGGCCACACGCCGCGCGATCTTGCCGAAACTTACCAAGCCGAGCGTCAGATCCGACGGCGCATAGATCGGGCGGAGGTCGTTCACGCCCCAACCGCCGCGCGAGATTTGAAGATGGTCCTGCGGAATCCGGCGGCACAGCGACAGGATCATGGCCATCGCATGATCCGAGACTTCTTCGATGCAGAAATCCGGCACGTTCGCAGCGCACACGCCGAGGGCCTTCGCAGCGTCGAGTTCGAAGTTGTTCACACCGACGCCGTAGCGCACGATGCATCGGACGCGCGGCAACGCTTCGAGCACCTTGCGCGTGACAGGCGCCCACTGGACGAGCAAAACGTCCGCATCGCCGCACATGCGAATGATATCGTCTTCCGTCTTGCAGATCGGCTGCACCTCGCGCAACGGAAGCCCCGCAGCCTCGAAGACCTCGTGCTGTATTCTGGCCGACGGAAAACTGTGATCCGTAATAACTGCGATGCCCATTATGACTTCTCCTTGAGGCTTTAGGCTTTAGGCTTTAGGCTTTAGGCTTTAGGCTGTAGGCTGTAGGAAGTGCTTGTTGCGCTTTCTGCCTACAGCCTA
>CAIYET010000332.1 GCA_903925285.1 Candidatus Hydrogenedentota bacterium
ACCTCAGTCGCCCATGCAGTATACCAACGTGACCATTAGTGTCGAAGCCCTCGGTACTGAACCGTTGACCTATCGCTGGAAGAAGGACGGGACCGAACTCGACGACACGGGCAACATAAGCGGTGCCTCGACGGCGACGCTCACTCTGACGGCCGTGCTGTTGGCCAACGAGGGAAGCTATGTCTGCGAGATATTGGGCGCCGACCAGACGGGGCCCACCCCGGCTGCCCCGTTGCTTACCGACGCGGTCGTGCTTCAGATCACCGACCCCGGTATTGTTACACAGCCGCAGGATCTGTCCGTAGACCCGAATCAACCGGCGACATTCTCGGTTGAACTGGACGGGGCCAGCACAATGCCGGTCACATACCAGTGGCGCAAGGATGGCGTCCCGATCCCCGATACGACCGATACAACCGGCTCGAGTGGTACGCTTGGAGACTTCGAAGTCCTCACGACGTTGACGATACTGTCCGCGAAGCAAGGCGACGAAGGCTTGTATAGCTGCGAACTGATCGGTGTTAGCGACCCGGTGTATACGCGCGATGCCGTGTTGACGGTATACGATCCGCCGGTTATCGATCACGTCCAGGTCAATCCGGTGGACGGTGTCGTGCTTGTCGATCAAGAAGTGCAGTTCGAGGTCTTCATGGCGCTAAACGGCCACGAAACCACGTTCAGCTATCAGTGGTATCGCCGGGCTTCTGGGATCGTCATCGACGTGCCTGTAACGGGCGACAGAGGCATCACGGGCTACGATGGCAAGGTCCTTGTAATCCCCTCGGCCCAGGTTGAGGATGAAGGCTACTACACCGTCGCGGTTACCAACAGCGCAGGGGGCCCCGTCGTCAGCGCCCCGGTGTTCCTGTCGGTGGGCGGCGCGATACTCAGTATCGACGGCCAGCCGTTGTCCTTGAAGCGGTACTTGGGCGAGACGGCCGAGTTCACAGTTGCGGTTTCGGGCGGCCGTCCACCGGTCACGTTCCAGTGGTGGTTCGCGGCCGAGCATGCCAAGGCCAACACGCCGATCATGGTCGGAACGGATGCCGCCACGTACAACACGGATGTGCTCTTCGGCGATGCGGGGACGTACTGGTGCGATGTCACCGATCTTCGCAAAACGCAGACCTCTAACTCGGCGACGCTGCAAGTGGCGGACTTCCTGACGATTAAGACGCAGCCGCAAAGCGTGACCAAGGCACCGAGTGAGTCGCAAACCTTCAGCATCGTCACGGAAGGCGGTTTCCAACCGCTGACCTATGCATGGCACAAGCAGGGTGTTTCGGGGACCGTCGGGACAGATCGCGAGTACGCGTTAAGCCCGCCGTTGTCCGCCGGCTCCTACTACGTGCAGGTCGAGGACGCCAACACCAACGTGCTTGTTTCCAACACGGCGGTACTGGAGGTGGTTTCGACCGTTCCGGTGGCCGGTCTGATTGGACTTGGCCTCGTGTTCGGCGCGTTGCTGAGCGGCGGTGCGTTCGTGGTTCGTCGGCGCAAGTAGCCAACCGGGCTTGACCCGGCCAAATGTGTATTGCGGGCCACTGATGGCGACATCAGTGGCCCGTTTCATCCCGCCGCACAAGGCTTCCGCGTCGGCATTGGGAAGCGTTACGGCGTGAACGCGAGGGCTGAATGAAAGAAATCGACCTGATTTACAGTCTGCTGAAGGAAGCGTCCGCACTGGTGTGCGAACAATATGCGCGCCGCGACCAAGTGGGCGTTACCACGAAAAGCAACCCAAACGACCTCTTGACAGAAGCGGATCTTGCCGTTCAAGACCTGATTGTGGAAGGCGTCGCGAACTGTTTTCCGGGCGATGCCATCGCAGCGGAAGAGCGCGACTTTTCCCACCTGCCCGATGACCGCGAAGCCCGCTGCTGGGTCATCGACCCGATCGACGGCACACAGAATTTTGTTCGAGGCCTGTTCCCGATGTTCGGTGTCTCGATCGCTTTCGTGCGTGGCGGCGAGGCGGTTGCGGCGGGCGTGGCGCTGCCCATATCCGGCGATTGTTTTCTGGCCGAATACGGATCGGGCGCTTATCGCGACGGCGCCCGGCTACGCGTGTCGAATGTTGGCTCGATATCCGTTGCGCGCGTCGAGGTGGATTTCTCCGGGCCGCCCGAGAGGCCCGGCACATTGCGTTGTGCATCTCGCATCATTTGCGCTGCCGGTCAAATCCGCTGTGCCTGCGCCACGGTCGTAGCGCTCTGCCAGATAGCGGCAGGCGAAATGGACGCGTTCGTTCATGTCGCGCTCAATCCATGGGACTACGCCGCGGCCCAGTTGATCGTGGAGGAGGCGGGCGGTCGTGCGACGCGCCTCGACGGGACACCGCTACGCGTATTCGACGAGCGGAAAGGCGCTCTTCTCAGCAACGGGCTTATTCACGACGAGTTGCTGTCGCTCGCGGATCGAACCTGACAATTCACTCGGCGAGGCGGCGAAGAAGGTGTTCGAGAACGATGGGTGGCACGGAGTGGCTGACGTCGCCGCCCAGTCTCGCGACCTCCTTGACGACGCGCGAACTCAGGAAAAGGTACGGCTCGCTCGGCATCAGGCAGACCGTGTCGACCTCTGGGTTGAGTTTCTGATTCGTCACGGCCATTCCGTGTTCAAATTCGAAATCCGAAATGGCCCGCAATCCGCGCACAATGGCCACCGCGCCGCATTTGCGCGCGAATTCCGTGGTCAGTCCCTTGAAAGAATCGATCTCGACGGTGGGCAAGTCTTGTGTAATTGCACGCAGCATTTCCGTTCGCTCGGGCACGGTGAATAGACAGGTCTTCTCGTTGTTGGTCGCCACGGCGACCACAAGCTTCGGAAAGATCCGCGAGGCGCGATGGATCAGGTCCAAGTGGCCGAAGGTGGGCGGATCGAAGCTTCCTGGATAAATGGCGACACGGTTAGACATTCTCGATTTCTCCCTTGATAGCGGCCGCATGCGCCAATTCGTATACAGCCAGCACGCTTACCCCATTGGCTTCCGCGAGACGACGGCAATCGTCGAACTCCGGCGAAAGGGACGCGATCGCGTCCCTATAGCGCCCCACCTTGATTTGGACGGCTCCCCACGGCGTTTGAACGATCCGGAACTCGCGTTCGAGACAGATCCGGCGTTCCTGGCGAACGCGGACGCCGAAAGTCGTCGATCCGAAGAAGAGCGCCGGCACGATTGCGGCCAGCTTGTCCTCGTCGCAAATGACGGTGATCAAATACGCGGGCCGGCCCTTCTTGCCGAGGATTGGCGTCAAAAAGGCATCGCGCGCGCCCTTGGCGAGCACGTCCGAGATGACCGCCGGAAACAACTCCGGGTTCATATCGTCGATATTCGCCTCGACGACCATGACGGACTCGAAATCCGGCAACCCGCTGCATGGCGCTTCGCTGGATTCGCCGACGATTACGCGCAAGACGTTCGCGCGTCCGGGCAGATCGCGCGAACCGCTGCCATATCCCGTGGCGGCGATCCGCATGGACGGCATGGGACCGTAGAGATGTGCGAACTGCGAGATGAGCGCGGCGCCGGTTGGCGTGACAAGTTCGCCGGGCGCGTCGCTGCCGTAGCAGGGGATGTCGTGCAAGAGCGCAGCCGTGGCCGGCGCGGGTACGGGCAATATGCCGTGGGCCATCTGGATAGCGCCGGAACCCAGGTTCAGGGGCGAAGCCACGACATGTTCGACGGCCAGGGCGTGCATGGCCCAATGCGAGGCGACGATATCCGCAATCGAATCGAGAGCGCCTACCTCGTGGAAATGGACGTCGGCGACCGTGACGCCGTGGATTGCCGCCTCGCACCGCGCGATGCGTTCGAACGTTTCGATGCTGGCCCGTTTGACCGGATCGGGCAACGAACTGCCGCCGATAATCGCTGTGATGTCCGCCAAGCCGCGGTGTCCGTGGTCGTGATGCGCGTGAACGCGGAACTGCGTCGCCGCGATACCGTGCTTAATAACCTTCTCGGCCGAAATGGACAGATCAGGTACTTCCAACGATTCGAGGGCCAGCCGCAACGAGGTCAGATCGACGCCCGCATCCAGCAACGCGCCCACGATCATATCGCCGCTCGCGCCGCACGCGCAGTCGAAATAGAGGATCTTCATTCCTTCTTCCCTGCTGGCCCTGCGGCCAGCATGCGTCCGATAAGCGCCGCAAACGCGCCCGCCCCGAAACCGTTGTCGATATTCATAACCGCCACGCCCGTCGAACACGCGTTCAGCATTCCAAGCAGCGCGGCGATTCCACCGAAACTCGCGCCGTATCCGATACTGGTCGGAACGCCGATCACCGGCTTGTCCACCAGACCGCCGACGACGCTCGCCAGCGCGCCCTCCATCCCGGCGCAGACGACCACGGCATACGCGCCTTCAAGCACCTCGCGCCGGTCGAGCAGGCGGTGAATGCCCGCCACGCCGACATCGTACACGCGCTCGACGGTTGCGCCCATCGCGCCGCACGTCACAGCCGCTTCCTCCGCCACGGGGATGTCGCTCGTACCCGCGCATACCACCGCGACGTAGCCCGGCAGCGGGTTCGGCGGCGACAACGTCAACGTGAGCGCCCGCGCCGCCTCATGATAAACCGCGTCACGGTGCGCCGCGAGGACCGCAGCCACGACTGCTTCGTCGCAGCGCGTCGCCAGCACGTTGCTACCGTGCGCGCACATCCGCCCAACGATACCGACGACCTGTTCCGGCGTCTTGCCCGCGCAGAAGATGACCTCGGGAAACCCCGTGCGCAACGTCCGGTGATGATCGATTTTCGCAAAGCCGAGATCCTCGAACGGCAACCCGCGCAGACGCGCCAACGCATCGTCCGGCGAAACCGCGCCCGATGCCACCGTTTCAAGAATGGCTTTCAATTTCGAGGGATCCATGACACGCCTTCCCAGTTCCTTCCACGCACACGTATGATACGCAAAAGAACCTGCGATTGAAAGTTGTCGATTGACAAGCGCCGCAAAGTAGCACGACGTTGGAAATGCTGGCCGCACGCGTACCTGAACTCATCGCGGCCGGCGCTAATATCGCGGTGGCTGTTGCGGAACCACGCCGGACCACATCCGCGCCATCGCTCAAGCCGCGCGCGAATAGGGCGGATGCGGTATAATGTCTATTGAAGAACAAGAAAGGAGCGCTGCCATGGGATTGACAATCCTGGATATTGAAGTCGCGAACGTCGCAAGACCGGACGTAACGGAAAAGCTGGAGCTCCTCATCGATTCGGGCGCGGTTTATTCCGTTGTGCCGAGAGCAGTCCTGAAAAGACTTGGGATTGAACCCCTTGCGGAACAGACCTTTCGCTTGGCGGATGGCAGCAAGATTGTCCGTCAAAAAGGTGGGGCCGTATTTAAGTATGGCGGCTACGTTGGCTGCGCAGACGTCATCTTCGGCGAAGAAGACGACAGTCAACTGCTGGGTGCGTTCACGCTTGAGGCGCTCGGACTTGCGTTGAATCCAATCAAACGCGAGTTGATGCCGCTCCCCATGATACTTGGCGGATTCGACGCCATGATCGCCGCGAGGGCAAAGACCCCGATCCCCGATCGGACCGATCCGACTGATCGGACGAAACTCTGAAAGGGTTTTCACGCATGAGTACGTTGTGTCTGTTGGCTGTTTTGCGGCCAGTGTGTCGGCGGAGGAATTGGTGGTGTGGTTCAACGGCAAGCAGGTTGCGGAACATGAAGGCGGCTATTCTCCGTTCGAGGTGGAACTGACGGATTTGATCAAGCCCGGCCAGACGGGGCGCGTCACAGTTCGCGCGTATGACGTCACGGATCCGGAAACACCGACGGGCAAACAGACGGGTTGGTATACGCGGTAGGGCGGAATCTGGCAAACCGTTTATCTTGAGTATCGGGGCACGTCGTTTGTCCGCAAAGCACGGATCACGCTGGACATCGACTGGTATGGTTACGTCGTGGCGCAATGGCCAGCCGCGTGAAAGTTGCCGATTGACAAGTGCCGCAAAGTGTATTGGGTTATTTTACGGTTTCTTCTTCCCCGGCTTGAGGATGATTCTGGCGGTTACGACCTTCTTGGGGCCTACGCTTATGGTTACGGCGCGGCCGTGTATCGCGAGCTTGCTTAGGGGCAATTCTTCCATCGTGACGAGTTCGGCTCGAGCGATGGGCCATGCCCATTCGAGTTTGGCTTGGAGGGCCGCCTTTGTCGGATTGAAGAGCCGCGCGATGTATCCGTTGCCGTCTTCGGCGCGTTTGAGCGCGCTGAGGACCACGCCGGACGGTTCGAGTTCGAGGAATCCCATGGTTTGCGGAATGGACGCGCGCTCGTGGGATCCGCGATCTTCGCGTGCGCCGGTTTGGGCGGGTTCGAGCGGTAACGCCAAGCGTTCGGCTTCCTGGAACAGGCCGGCCTTTTCCCATGTCCCTTTGTGCGGCACGATGCTATAACGGAATTCGTGTGCGCCGAAACATTGCGAGCCGGGCATTTCGGGGTGGCAATCCCAGCGTTTGCTGACGGTGGTCAGCGAGACCTCGAACGCGCGCATGAGCGTAATCGCGATGGCACGGTCGTCGTCCGGCGTGACTTGGTATTCGCGCAACCCGTCGTTGACGATGGCCAATCCGACTTTGCCGTTCGACACGTCGACGAACCGTTGCATGGGGAACGTCGGGCGGATCGCGTTCGCCCATGGACTCTTCGGTCCGAACACGACCTCGCGCTCGACCACATCGAACGCGCTCTCGACGTGGCACGTCTTGGCTTTGAGATAGGTTGGGAACATGACGCGCAGGCGATGGTTCTTGCACACGTTGTCGAAACGCGTGACCACATCGATGGCGTGCGAACCGCGATCGAGCGTGAATTCCGACACGATGGTCATGGGGCGCGTCTCGCCGGTCCTGCGCGAATTGTTCTCGCCGCCATCGAGCCGTTTCCAGGCGTCGCCGCCGTTTTCGTCGAGTCCTACCGGGATCTGCATCGTGTACTCGACGCGATACCGCGCGCGGAACGGCGTGTCTTCCACGAGCGCGACGCGCGCGGATTGCCCGATGGTCGTGACGACGCTGTCGTGGGCCGGTTCGATGTGCATCCATGCATGGCCTGCTTCGCCGGAGTCCTCGATATAATGCAGGTCGCCGAAATGGTCGCCCGTCGCTTCGTCCTCGACGTGCAGCGTCCCGTCCGGCAGAATCCACACGTGGAGAAATTCGTTGGCCATCGAGTTATACCCGCGCACGAGCGAACCGCGTGGCGCGTCGGTCTTCGCGTCGAGCTTGTACGTGGCGTATCCCAAGCCGGGCACGTTCGTGGCCTCGAACTCGATGCGGACGCGTTCGCAGGTCATCATGGCCGTTGCGTCGCCCGCGTGGTTGACGACGCTGTGGTGCGGGTGGCGCGACAGGACATGGACCGGTGTCCGCTTGCGGCTTGCGCACTCGATGAGCGAAAGCGTCGGGAACGCGTCCGGCGGCAAGTCGAGTGTCGCCGTCACGATTTCCGTGCGCGGATACGGCGACGGGTTGAATACGGTCAGCAGCACGTCGTTGGGTCCGGCGTCGGAATGGTCGATGCGGAGTTGCAGCGCCTGCAAGGCACGCCGCGTCACGCCGTGCGAGATATTGACGACCTGCCGCAGCCGGTAGTTCATGTCGTGCTCGATGTCGTCCACGCCGGTCCCGGCGATGCTGTCGTGGGCGTGGCATTGTAGGAGCGTCTTCCACGCGAGGTCGAGGACCGTCGCCGGATACTCGACGCCCAGCGCCGACGCGAATGCCGCGAAGGGTTCGGCCCAGCGCTGCAACACGGTTTCCGCATGAACGTTCAGGCGTTTCATCCGCGTGCGGCACGAGAGCACGTCGCTGTACAGATGCACGCGCGCGCCCATGGGTTTGGCCACGCGCCGTTCGCCGCGCAACACGGGCAAGTCGTGCGCCTCGCGCTTGATCTTTTCCATCAAATCGGGGAGGTTACTGTGGAACAGTTTGTCCTTGCCCGCGTACGGCTGCTCGGCCTCGATGATGCGCAACGTCGCGGCGTCGGCGAGGCTGCTGTCGTGTCCGTCCATGAACGCGAGGAAACGCGTCGTCGCCGTATCGATCTCGGCCTGCCGCAACGCGCGGAAACATTCTTCGAGATGTTCCTTGCGAAAGCCGGCGACCGGTTCGAGCAACTGGTGATGTTCCCTGCAATGGTTGTCGCCACACAGGTGGAACGGCAGACCGCCCTGTCCCCATGCGTATTCGCGGTCGTCGATGCGCGTCCCGTACAACATACGCCGGTAAATATTGTGGTAGAAGTTATAGCGCGCGCCGGAACTCATCTGCGAACCGAAGAGCCGCGTGCCGTCCGCGCCCTCGAACCAGAATTCGTTGGGTGTGTCGTCGTGCGAGACGCCGTGATAGAAGAGAATCGTGTCGATGCCGAAGCCCGCATAGACCTGCGGCATCTGCGATGGCTGGCCGTACGAGAACGGCGTGTGCCCGACCTTCATTACGTGGCCGAACGCGCGCGCGACGCGATGGCCGTAAAGCAGGTTTCGCACGAGGGATTCGCCGTTGACGCAGAACGCTTCGGGACACGTGTACCACGGACCGACGTACAGGCGCTTGGCCGCGACGTGTTTGGCGAGGATCTCGCGCATTTCGGGGCGTACTTCGAGATAATCGTCGAGCGGTGCGGCTTGCGAATCGAGGAGATAGGAGTCGTACCCCGGCTCGTTTTCGAGAACCTCGAGCAAGCGGTCGAAAAACTCGACGAGCATGAGGCGCGTTTCCTGGAAATCGTTCAGCCATTCGCGATCCCAGTGCGTGTTCGAGATGACGTGGATTTCGTTTGGTTTCTTCATTGCGCTATCCTTCCGCGATTAAGCCGCCAGATGACGTAGCATAGCACCAATTGGGCCAGCAACGCGCCGGTGGCGTTTGCGAGCATGTCGCCAAACTCGCAGAACCGGTGCGGCACGAACAGTTGGTGAATCTCGTCGGAAATGCCATAGAGGCTCGCGAACACAACCGGCGCCCAAAACTGCTTGCGAAACGACGCCGGTTTGCCCGAACGCCGGATACCAAACGAGACGACCGCTGCCAAACCGCCGTACAACACGATATGCGCGACTTTGTCTTCCTGCGGGAACCTCGGCGTCGCGTCGACCGGGCTGACGCTCGAGGACAGCCAAAATATCCCCGCGCAATACGCAATAGTCAATGCTATGAAAGAAGGTCTCAAGGCTCGTTCTCCGTTGGATCGCCGATGCCTGATTGTAGGAGAAGGTGGCGGCGGCATGCCACTTTTCGCGATTTTCAGCCGGAACAAAGGCGTCATTCCCGCGCAGACGGTGCCGGTGCTGTGGAAAATGGGTTAGTCGCCGCGAACGATCCATTCGGCATCTAGCGCCACGTGTTTGATGCTCTTGCCTTCTTCGACGCCGTAGGTATACGTGGCGTGGATGCGTCCGTCGCGGCTCTGGATGATGGAGGGGTAGTGGTAGCTGCATTTGGGTTTGCGTTCGAGGTGTCGCGACCATTTCCACGTTTCGCCTTCGTCGTCCGACAGGGCAAGGGCGAGGGTGTCGCGTTCGTATTCGGAGTCGTTGTAGATCATCACCCAACGTCCGTCGGCGAGGGCGATCACTTCGAGGCTCGAGTTTGGATTGGGGATGTCGGTGTATTCGGCCACGGACCATGTTTCGCCGTCATCGGTCGAAATGCTCCGCAACACGTGTTTCTTTAGATCGCCCTCCTCGCGCATATAGGCGGCCAAGTCTCCGTTTCGTTTTCGGACGACGGTTGGCTGGTTCAAGAGCGCGCCGGCAATGGGTGCGCTTGGACGCCACGATTCGCCTTGATCGTCCGAGATGGCCATCAGGCCTACTTCGAAGCCGTCTGAGTAGAGGGGGAGCAGGATGCGGCCCGAGGGGAGCGTCAACACGTGCGTCCGCGTCATCCAGCCGCGCTGGGTCTTGCTCTTGTCGCGGGCGGCCGCCAGCAGTTGCTCGACGGGCGTTATCGTGTATCCGCCAAAGTCTGCATGCAAGCCGGGGAGAATGTCCCGGAGCTTCTCATAGCCCTTTTCCAGGGCGCGGACAAACTCTTCTCCCGGTTTGAGCAGGATATCGTCCTGCCAGCGCCAACTGGGCGCGCCGTCGCCCTGATAGTCTTTGGCTTTTCGATAGCGTAACAGCGAGTCTTCCCAGCGCTCTGCCGGAACCGCTATCCAGAAGAGCCACAGTTCTTGCCGGGCGTCCACAAAAAGCACGGGGTTGCAGTCCGGGAAACCCGGCGTGTCTGCCATGAGCCAATGCTCGCTCCACGCTGAGGTTCCGCTTTTCAAACGCGCGCCGCGAATCACCACGTCGGGACTCGTCCGTTCGCCGGAGCCATGAAACCAACCGCAGAGCATATCGCCGTTGGGACATTCGACGATGGTGCTGGAGTGGACGTGTTTCTTCTGCAACGGGAAGAGCAGTTCCTGTTGGAAGAATGGTTCCGTCGTACCCATCGCCGAGTGTGCCGCCCCAATTAAGGTCATCAGCCAAATTGATCCCATGCGCCTCCTGTCGATCGTTGGTAGCATTCGACATTGCCATGTCCACACGTCAATGTCAAAAGGCTTTAGGCTTTAGGCTACATCGCACTTCCTAAAGCCTAAAGCCTAAAGCCTTGCCCTACTGGCATACGGACGAGTCTCTTGACGCGCGATCAGCTTTTCTTGCTCTTCGCCATGGCCAGCAAGGATGCTGGTACCTCGCCATACGGCGCGGCATCGATGGCACAGCTTGCGATGCAGACGGCCTTGATTTCCTGTGCCGTCATACCGGCGGCTTTTGCTTCCGAAACGACTTCATGCAACCGTCCGACAATCCGTTGGCGAGTACCTTCTTTACATTTCGCCGCGGCGTCCTTGTTGATGAAGACGCCCGACCCTCTACGGGTATAGACGATGCCCATGACCTCAAGGTCGCGGTAGGATTTCCCTACGGTGTTGGGATTGACCTTCAACTTCTCCGAGGCTTCATGTATCGAAGGGAGCTGATCGCCCGTCTTCAAACGGCCTGAAGCAACGGCAAACTGAACTGAGTTCTCGATCTGAACGTACACGGCTACACTGCTGTGGATATCGATGTTCTCGAGCATGGAGCGTTTCCTTTCGCCGGTTTGGCGGTTTCTCTATTCTCAGTGAATGATGGTAGCGCAACAGGTAGTGAAGTCTCAACTCGGCGCACACTAGGCTTTAGGCTTTAGGCTTTAGGCTTTAGGCTGTAGGCACTGCCTACAGCCT
>CAIYET010000333.1 GCA_903925285.1 Candidatus Hydrogenedentota bacterium
ATGCGCGACTCAGGGAAATTAAACGACGAAAAGGCGATTGCGCCCCACAGCCCCACGTCCCACAAACCTTGGTCCCAAATCAAGTAGTTCTGTGTGACCGCCGCATTCTCGATGATGGTCGAAATCATCGTGTTGCCGTAGTCGGTTGCCATTGTGAACGGAATTACAAACGGGGTCGCGCTCACCAAAAACTCGGGATAGAAACGCAGGAGCATCTTGTTTGTCCCGGGCTCGCCAACCTTAAAGAACTTGCTTTGCGCTTGCCCAAGCACCGGCGTCGTGCCATCCATTGAAACGCCGACAGTGCTCGTAAAGGGCGCAACATAGTCCCAGGTGTAGGCTTGCCCGCTTGACGCGCTCCCGGCAATCGACACGCTGGGATTCGCGTCGGCGGGCGCATCGAGGGCACACAGGCACGAAATACCTGGTGTCGTTTGTAAGACCGTCCAGCCGCGCACGGTGAGGTCATAGACCAAGACGGTGTTCGGTATGGACGTATTCGAGCAGTAGCCGATGTGGAGTTTGTTGTTGTACACCGCCGCCCACGTCGTCGGCCCGTTGTTCGTTAAGGGATACTGATTGGATTGCGCGCCGATAATCGGATCGTTCAGAATCCAGGGCTCGATCTTTTGGCTAATTTGCTGGGGAATCGTTTGCCCATCGAACTGATAGACCGCATCGTGCCCCATCCAATAGCAAATGCCTTGATCGACGCACATCGAACGGCCCGAGACAACGCCGCCGGAAAACGGAATATCTTGCTTATAGAAGGTTGATGGGCCCGTACCATAGAGCACCGACACCCCAGAGTTGAGGCCGATGACGAGCGTTGCGGTCGCGCCGGAGCCTTGCGCGGAGAGGCCAAAGACGGGCGAGCTACAGACAAAGTTACGAATCGCTGGTAAACTCTCCATCGACTGAATGATGCCGTCGCCCGTGCCGAAGATCTGATTCGGGAACGCCGCGATGCCGCCGAACCACAGGATGCCGTTGACGACCGCGCAATACGACGCCCCGGACGCGTTCGACCATCCAGCCGGCGTGTAAAGGTTCGTGCCGTCGTAGACGTAGGGTCCGCCCGAGCCCGTGCAGAGGACGATGCAGTCCGTGAGGCCGCTAGGGAAGTGTGGGTCATTCGGGTTCTGAATACGGACCCACGTCATCGGAACCGCCGTCGCACTTGCGATGCTGCCAATGAGCGTTGGGGAACCCGAGGATGGAATCGTGTAGAGGTTGTTCCCGAATTGCCCTAAGAGCGCAACGGTTTCCGGGGTAACGACCGCGCCGTTCTGGACGCCTTGATAGAAGCGGGCGAGGATGAGTTGATTGGTTCCGGCGATCGCGTTCCCGTAGGCGTTCATGCCGTTGCGGAGTTGCACGGCTCCATCGGGACGCAGAAGCACGTTGTAGCCAATCGTGAGGTCCTCATCGCCAACGAGTTGCGGCGCAGCCTTCACGTTGATGCCGCCGCGAAATCCGTAGAAGGCAAAGTCAAGTGGGTCAAGTGATCCGCGCGGGGATTTTCCGAGGCGCTCAAACGCCATGCGAAAGTTTCCCCAGACTCACGAGACGCTGCGGGAATTGGACTTCCGCGATCAGGAGGTCATCCGCGAGGTCCTTGAGCGCAAGAAGCACCGCTTCGTTGTCGGCGTCGAATGCAACGTCGCGCACGCAGCGCACAGAGCCGCCGTTGCCCGTTGCCCGGTCGGCGATCAGGAAGATGCGGTCCTCGCGCGCGATGCGGAGCGGAGCGCCGCCCTTCCAGGCGAGGAGAATCGCTCTATCGTCCATAGAAAAATGGGGTCGCGCCGTACCCGCTCCGCACATCTCTGACGACGCCTGATTTCGCGACAGTACGCCGATTGACGCTCTCTTTGAGGTCTTCCACTAAATCCTTGAGCATCGGCATCCACACGGAGCGCGCTTCATCCGCCCGCTGCCGATTGAACAGCACGCGAATCGTCGCCCACACCACCGCCGCCTCTTGCACGGACGTATCGAGGTTCGTCCACGAACTCGCCGTCGTATCCGCAAAGAGCAAGGGCCGCGCACGGTAGTAGACGTTCACCTGGCCGACCATCGCGTTCGGGTACAACTGCATGTAGAGCGAGCCGCCCGTGCCCGCTCCCGTGGCCGTATTCGAGCCGGGAACGGCTGTGACGGCCAAGAGGGGGTAGGGGATGGTGAACGGCGTCCCTAGGGCAATTGGGGTGCTGTTCTGCTTATAATACGGGCCACCGACTGCGCCCGCGTAGATGTTGTAGCCGTTCGCGTTTTGGTTCGCGGGCGGGCTCTGCATCTGGGCTTGCTCCGTTGCCGTAATGGCCTGATCGGAAACCGGGCCGACCGTCGTCTCGCCGCTCGGGTTGACGTAGCTAACGCAGGCTTCCACGGTGCCGCTCGTAGCGGTGCCGGCGATCTGCGACATGACGGACTGCGGCGGCACGGCGAGCGTTTGCGTTG
>CAIYET010000334.1 GCA_903925285.1 Candidatus Hydrogenedentota bacterium
GGATCGAGGTCAGCGATGTAGGTGTACGGGTTGTTCTGCCCCGTGAAGTTGGTCACACCGGCCAGTCCCAATGGGTTGTTGACCCCAAAGTACCGCACCTGCCACCAGTCCGGGACTTGATCGTTAATATAGAGAGCCTCTTGCAGAACCCCTCGCGTCGCCCGCCTGCGGCGGTCGCCACGAGGGGTTCTGTAAGTGAAAATGGCGCGTGGGCGCACGTTTCGGTGCGTCCGGACGTATGGAGGGCCGAAAAGGGCCGTTTTGTGACGGACTCCATCCTTCCCGGCTTTCGCAACCGGGCTTTTCGACGCCCCTGGGACCGCGAAGGAGCTACCCGAGCATTCTGAGCATCTGCTCGGCGGCGACGACCAGCAGGCCGAAGGCCAGATGGGCCGCCACCTTGACCGGGCCGCGCACGCGGACATGCCGTCCACCGTGCTCTTCGTGCAAATGGGAGTTGACCCGTTCGACTGCCGTACGCTCGTGGTAACGCCGCGCTTCCGCCGGGGAGAACTCGATCTTTTCGCCCCGGCGTGGATTGTGGTCGATGAGGGCCACATGGCCCAGACGCGCGGACATCTCGCGAATCTCCTTGGCGTCGTAAGCGGCGTCGGCCAAGTCATAGAGGTTGGCGATGCGTTCGGCGGTCATCTGCGCCAAGGGGATGGCAACCTGGCTGTCATGCACGCTGGCGGAGGTGAGAATGAAACTGACGGGGATATCGCCGTCGATCACGTCCAGATGGGCTTTGTATCCGCGCCATTGTTCCCGCTTGCCCTGGCTGTTGGTCTTGCCGTTCCAGTCGCATGCCGTGGGCAAGTCGGCCAGATTCGCCTTCAAATCGCGTTGGAGTTGCCGTTGCAGCCGGGTGGGGTCCGGTGGCGGAACGGGGGGATCGTCCTTGCGGCGGCGCCCGCGCTTGCCGCGTTTGGGCTCGGGCGGCGTCTTCGGTTTGGCTGCGGCCTTTTCGCGGGCGTGGATGGCGGTGGCGTCGCGGCTGACGTGACCGGCGAGCTTGTCGCCGTAGTGGGTCTGGATCAGGGCTTCGTGGATGCGTTGCGGCAGATCGTCCTGGGCGAAGGCGTCGAAGGCCCGCGAGAAGGTCGCCTCGGAAGGCACGTCGCCCAGCGATTCCCAACCGCACAACCGGCGCAACGTCGGGCGATGGCGGAGGGCGTCGATCAGGTCGCGGGTTGTGGCGAAATCCCAGACGGCTTTGGCGATGAACGCTTTGCACAGCGCGAGTCGATCGCTGGGGGGGCAGCCATTACCGATCCAACGGTAGGCGCGCATGGAGTCTTGAGGCGCGCACATCTCGCAGACGGCGACGAACTGCCGATGCTTCTCGTCGAGTTCGCCGATCTCGTCCTCCAGCATGGGGAACAGCCACGTCTGAATGCTATTCCACAGTCCGCCCAGTGCGCTGCGTCCGTCCGGGTTCGTCATGGTCAGGGTCTCCCACGCGATCGTATTCGCGCAAATCGCGCATTTCACTGACCATAACATCTTGTACTGCAAATAGATACAACTATTTCGGGGGGGGGTAGACAAGTTCCGTGAAAAGGACCATACTGATCCTGTTCGGTTTAGGCGCGGTATGGCGCCGCGCAAAAAGCGAAGGGCGAAAAGTTGGAAGGTTTTACGCGCTCGTGTCGGGCGCAAGGGCTCTTCAACTTACAAAACGCCACGCAAGGCAAGCCGTCAGGCGCAGCGTTGCGGGGGGTTTTGCAAGAGCCTCCACTTTACCTATACGACGTTCCCGGCTGGCACACAGGTGCCGACATTCAAACGCGACCTGTCGAC
>CAIYET010000335.1 GCA_903925285.1 Candidatus Hydrogenedentota bacterium
AATCTCAAATCTCAAATCTCGAATCTCGAATCTCAAATCTCGAATCTCAAATCTCGAATCTCGAATCTCAAATCTCAGATCTCGAATCTCAGATCTCAAATCTCAGATCTCAAATCTCAAATCTCAAATCTCGAATCTCAGATCTCAAATCTCAAATCTTCCATTCCAAAAACGTAGCGTCGAAGTGCTAGAATAAAGCGCCAACTATCTTCGACGTATCTGGAGTGACCACCGTATGCAAAATGTGAAACGCTACATGTCGGGCCGACACACACCGGTCGAGATCCGCTGGCATTTGGCCGCATTGACCCTGGGATATTGGGGACTCGTCTTTTGCGCATGGCTGGGCTATCCGGCAAAGAACCACTTTTCGGTTATGACCCGGACGCTGAGCGCCCTGGGAAGTTTCGATGAACGACACAACCCCGATTGGTATTGGGTGTTCTCCATCGCAATGATTTACTGTGGAATGGCTATGATACCGGTCATGCTCTACATCCGCCGCAAGTGTGCCACCATTTCCAGCACAGGGGCAGCGATAGGCGCGTTCTTCTTTCTCACGGGTTGCGCTGGACTCGTCTTGACGGGCCTGTTTCCCGACGGACACGGCAAATTCCTCGGCATTTGGCAATGCAGACATCTCCATGTCACCGCAGCCGGCTCGATGGGATTCGCATTCGCACTTGGCATAATCTGGCATGGATTACTCCTGCTCAAAGACCGATTCTCCGAGAAGACCTTCGACACCCAAGAAAAGTTTCCATACTTGAAGTTCGCAGGCCCCTACTTGGTCTGTCTGTCCGTATTCATTATCCTCGGCGCTCGAATCCGGTGGGGGTCCATTTACGCGCCACTCCACGCCGCCGCAAGAGCATCGGGCCATGACGCGGTCGGCCTCATGTATGCCGTCACGAGCGGATTGCACTCGTTTACACTGTTGGAGCATCTTGCCATTTGGGCACTGACAATTTATGTTATATGGTTTACTATTCTCCTGCACAATAAACCCTAGAGGAATCGTCGATGCTCAAAACATTGCGTGTAGGTGTAGTCGGACATGGATTCATGGGCAAGGTACACGGGCATGCGTACCGCTCGCTACCCTTCTACTACGACCCGCCCCCGGCCAAAATCGTCCTTGCAGGCGTGGCCACAAACACCGAATCGAGTTGGCGCCGCGCGGTGGACGAGTGGGGCTACGAATTCGGCACGACCGATTTCCGCGAACTCTGCAAACGCGACGACATCGACATCATCGACTGCTGCACCCCGAACCATCTGCACCGCGAAGTACTCCTGGCCGCGCTCGAACACGGCAAACACGTCTACATGGACAAGCCGCTGTGCCTGAGCCTCGACGAGGCGCGCGAGATGGCCGCCTGCGCGAAGACGCATCCCGAATGCATCACGCAGATGACGTTCAACTACCGCTTCATCCCGGCCATCCTGCGCGCGAAAGAACTCATCCAATCCGGCGCGCTCGGGCAACTGTACACGGCCCGCGTATGTTACCTCCACGCCGGATACGTCAACCCGGACCGGCCGATCACATGGCGGCTCGAAGCCGGCAAAAGCGGACCCGGCGGCGCGCTCTTCGACCTCGGCTCGCACGTCATCGACATGACGCGCCACCTCCTCGGCGAATTCGCCGAAGTCCAGGAACTCGCCGAAACCTTCGTCAAGCAACGCCCTCTCAAAAACGACCCGTCCAAGATGGCGCGAGTCGAAGTCGACGACGTATCGCTACTCCTGTTCCGCATGGCCAACGGCGCCATCGGCACACTCGAAGCCTCACGCATGGCCATGGGCGTCCAGGACGAAATCCGCTTCGAGGCCCACGGCAGCAAAGGCGCAATCCGCTTCAACCTCATGCAACCAAATTACCTAGAATACTACGACGGTACGCTACCCGAAGGAACCTACGGCGCAGACCGCGGATTCAAGGCCATCGAATGCGTCGCGCGCTATCCGAAACCGGCCTCGTTGCCCGGCCCGAAAAACACAATCGGATGGGAACGCTTCCATGTCCACTGCATCCACAACTTCATATCCAGCATCGTGGCAGGCAGTCCCGCGCACCCCGACATCCTCGACGGAGCAAAGACCCAAGCCATAATGGAAGCCGCACTCGCAAGCCGTCAAACACGCGCCTGGACCCACGTGCAGGAAGTGTAAACCTAAATTTAGGGTTGGGACGCCAACAGGGCGCCCAACGCGATACTGTAGAGTTTGCTGCTGGCGGAATCGGATCGGCTGGCCACGACGGCGGGAGCGGCCGCTCCGATCACGATGCTGGCAAGTTCGCGGCGGGCAAGATAGCGAATGGTTTTGTAGATGGCGTTGGCGGTCTCGATATCCGGGGCGACAATAATATCCGCGTGACCTGCGACAGGGCTGGTTCGCCCCTTGATTTCGGCAGTATGCGCGTCGAGCGCGTTGTCCATGGACAGGGGGCCATCAATGATGCAGCGTCCGAACTTGCCTGCCTCGCCCATGCGGCGCAAGAGTTCGGCATCGAGGGTGGCAGGCATCGTTGGGAGTTCGACGGTTTCGACGGCAGCGATGACGGCGACCTTCGGCTCGTCGATCCCGAGGGCGTTGGCCACCTCGAGCGCGTTGCGGACGATGGCCACCTTTCGGCTAAACCGCGGGCGAATGTTGATTCCCGAATCGGTGAGCAGCATCAGTCGCGAGCGGTCGGGAGACTCGATCACAGCAACGTGACTCAAGGGGCGGCCACGCCGCATACCGAATTCCTCGTTGAGGACGGCGCGCACGAAATCCTTCGTGGTGACAAGGCCCTTCATCACGAGTTCGGCCTGGCCTTCATGCACGAGTCTGACCGCCAAGGCGCAAGCAACAGCCGCATCGGGCGCCTCGATGATGTCCACACCGGCCAGATCCACGCCCTGTTGTTCCGCGATCGCGCGAATCCGCTCGCCGCTGCCGACCAAAACCGGCTGGACAAGCCTTTCGTGCATCGCATGGGCAACGGCGGCAATGACGGCAGGTTCGCCCGCTGCCGCCACCGTCATCCGGGGAGCAGGCGATCGACGCGCACAACCGAGCAATTCGTCAAACGTGCAAATAGGTGTAGGTGCCATCTATCACGTCCGGTTATGAATCAGGAATTAGGAATTAGGAATTACCAAAGGTTGTTTGCCGCCAGCCATTCATAATTCATAATTCGTAACATTTTAGCCGTCTGAAGCAACCATATATAGAGTTTGGGTATGATATGAACACAAGATGTTGTATGAGGCGTGAAGGCATTGGCATCGTCGACGCGCGATATTTCTTTGGGACCGGCCCTTACC
>CAIYET010000336.1 GCA_903925285.1 Candidatus Hydrogenedentota bacterium
AGGCTGTAGGCACTGCCTACAGCCTAAAGCCTAAAGCCTGAATTCCTCTTGAAGGAGCATGCCCATGAGCACTCTGCACGATGTTGGCGAATTCGGATTGATCGCGCGCATCGCGAAGATGGCGGCTTCGGCGCCGCACGTCATCGAAGGGATCGGCGACGATTGCGCCGTGCTGCGGTTCAATACACACACGTTGCTCGTCTCGTGCGACTTGTCGATCGAAGGTGTCCATTTCCTGCCCGGTACCCCGCCCGAAGCCATAGGATGGAAATCCGCCGCTTCGAGTCTCAGCGACATCGCGGCGATGGGCGGCGCGCCGAGTTTCGTGCTCGTCTCGCTGGCCTGTCCGCCCGATTGCGAAGTCGCGTATATCGAGCGCGTCTACGACGGGCTGTTGGATGCGCTCGCGCAGTCCGGCGCGGTGCTGGTCGGCGGCGACACGTCCCGTTCGCCCGCAGGATTGATGCTGGACGTCACGTCAATCGGCGAAGTCGTGGGAGGCCGCTGTCTCACACGCAAAGGCGCGCGTCCCGGCGACAGGCTCGTGACGACGGGCCATTTGGGACTGTCTGCGGCGGGTCTGCACGCACTCGAAAACGGACACGAGGCCCCGGCGCTCGTGCATGCGCATTATGAGCCAACGCCGCGCGTGTCCGAGGGACAATGGCTTGCGTCGCGTACCGAGGTCCACGCGATGATCGATATCAGCGACGGCCTCGCGCAGGATGCCGGCCATCTGGCGGACGCGGGGCGCCTGGGTGTGGATATCGCGCGCGCAAGCGTGCCGCTGGATCCCGGCTTGGCCGCGTACTCCGAAGTACATGCCTGCGATCCCTACGCGTTCATGCTCGGCGGCGGCGAAGACTACGAACTCGCGTTCGCGGTCGACGAGGCGGCATGTGACGACGTACTGGCCGCGTTCCGCCGCGAGTTCCACATCCCCGTATCCGTTGTTGGCGTCTTCAACGACACCTGGCACGGCGTCCGAGTAGACGGAGAACCCCTTTCCAGCGGCGGTTTCGATCATTTCAAACAAGACGAAACAACTACGGGAAATCCGTGAGCCGTTGAACCTTTTACCATTTCTCCGCGTCCCTTAAGATGAACGCTGTTGGAAAGGATTGCCATGGCCTCACGCAGAGAACTGATTGAAAGCGAGCTTCTGCTTCTTCAATACCGAAGGGGTGATTCCGGGGCGCTCGAGAGACTTGTCGGGCTATGGGAGCGGCCCCTTTACTGCTATGTGCGTCATCTCCTAAATGCCGAGGAAGAGGCCAAAGATCTGGCTCAAGACATATGGATCACTGTCGTTCGGAAGGTTCGCGCGATACGGGATCCCGCTGCCTTTCCGGCATGGCTCTTCAAAGTGGCCCGAACTCACGTGGCCACTCACTTTCGCGGCACGCGTCTACTGGAACCCTTACCGGAAGACGCGCCTGCTGCAGAGACCTCCGCCGCAGACGCGAATGGCCTTTCATCGACACTGAATGCGGAGGAGCTTCGCTGGGGATTGAGTCAGTTGAGTCCATCTCATAGCGAGTGTCTGATACTGCATTTCCTTGAGGGTTTCTCCCTGAAGGAAATGGCGGATATAACGAGTGTTACTCTCGGGACTGTCAAATCAAGACTTTACTATGCGAAGAAAGCGCTTCGTGAGGTCCTGGAAAAGGAGGCCAAACGCCATGAACAATAGCGAACTCAGAGATAAACTCTTGGAGTTGGAGCCTTATCCTGAAGATTTGAGGAATAGAATCCGCGAAGAGATTCTCCACGGGCGAGAAAAGCCGCTCAAAGCGTGGGAGCGACTCGTGACGTTGTTAGGATGCGTGTTTCTATTGGTGTGCTTGATTGGCGGGGCCATCGCGTTGCCCATGTACTTCCCCGACTTTTTGAGCAAAGCAACTATACCTGTTCTCATTACTGTTGTGCTTTTTGTGCTGTTCAGCAGTATCGTCATCGTTTTGTATTTGCGGATTCTCAAACGAGGTACTCAGCGTCTTTGGGACGACTCCTTCATGGCCTACGGAGCAGCCGGGATCATATTTATTGATTACGTTGCATCGATATTAGGCGCGGTGATCAGCGGCGGGCGGCTTCCCACGATTGTAGGTGCATACATTATTGTTGCCGTAATGGTCATTTGGGTGCGCATTGAAACGGCAGAGACTCGCCTGCGCGAGCACGCATTGCGAAACGAACTGGCCATTGCGAAATTGACTGAGCTTATTACCGCACGGAATGTTGCCGCTCCGAAGATATAGCCAAGCGATCAGGGTGGGTATCTGATGCCTGAATAATACGGAGATATCGCATATGATAAAATTGGGAAAAGAAACCCGTTACTATTCGAGTCTGAGGCCGCAGCCCCGGCTCGTGCCGGAGGAGAGTATTCTATTCTCGAAAGAGAACGTGTGGCTATATGAATCCACGTGTCCTCCATGGCCAACCACTATTGGAATGCCCGATCCGTTGTTGATGATTGAGTTTTACATCACCAATCAACGCACTGTTGTAGTCGAGCACCTGCGGGTACTCAATGTCGAAATGAGTCAATGGTTCCCCGGAACATCGGCTGCGACGGCTAGAGATTTCATTAAGAGCGTGGCGGTGCAGAATAGGCATTTTGGGATGGTCAAATGGGATATCTTTGGGTTTGGCAGATGGCGTTTCGGTCTTGGCAGGACGCCTTTTGACAAATCAGGCGGGAACGTGTCCTATCTTGAGGTAATTTCTGGGCTGCCTAGTGCGTCCCGTCTCAGAACGACGAAGATCTTCATGGGCATTGGAAAGGAGGCGGACGAAGAACTGGAGTTTGCCCATAAGATCCTGTTGGAAAGACTGCGAGAGAGCCAACGCCCTAACCACAAGTGAAATGCTTGCATTCAACAGAAAGGCAGGCCATATCTAACTCCTAATCCCTCTTCGTTGTTCAAATCGCCTTCCACTGCCGCAGGATTTCGTAGAGGATAATGCCGAAGGCGGTGGCGACGTTGATTGTATTCTTGTGGCCGAGCATGGGTATTTGGACGACGGCGTCGCATTGGGCGAGGGTTTTTTCCGCGATACCGGAAACTTCGTTGCCGAAGACCACCGCCACGGGTTTGGGCCACGGATACACGACGTGCGAGATCGCGTTCGGCGTGACCTCGATGGCGATGATCGGGATGGCGTCGGCGTGCAGGAGATCGAGCGCGTCGCTCGTGCGTTCATAGTAGGTCCATGGAACGTAGGCGAACGCGCCCAATGAGGTCTTCTGGATCTTCTGGTGCGGCGGATGGGCCGTCATGCCACACAGATGCAAATGCCCGACCCCGCCCGCATCGGACGTGCGGAAGATCGACCCCACGTTGAAGGCGCTACGCAAGTTGTCCAATACGACGTGGACCGGATTCAAGGACGCGGCGGGCCACTCATCGCGCGGTGTGCCCGCATAATACGGCTCGCGTTCGCTCACGGCTCGGCGTCTCCGCGACGGCGCGACTGAGTCGAGAAGAGCCGTATGCACGCATCATAGGCCATGTCCGCCGTGATCTGCCGCAACTTCTCCTCGGCGGACAACTTGGGATCGTCGATATAGAGAATTTCGCACGGGCGCTGATATGGCGCATGTTTCGCCGGATCGGTGCCGCCAAATACGGCCACGACCGGCACACCCATGCTCGACGCGATATGCATCGGACCCGTATCGCCCCCGAAATACAGGTCCGCGCGATGCAACAGCCACGCCAGTTCCTTAAGGCCGCCCGTCTCAGGCGCGATGATAGGCTTGCGCCGCATTCGCGAGACCACGGCCTCCACCTCGCCGCGCTGTCCTGGTCCCCAAGTCATCATGACCTCGAAGCGCCCGTCCGCCAGGAGGCGTTCGGCAAGTTCTCCGAAATGTTCAACAGGCCATCTTTTTTCCGCGCGTTCCATCGGCGCGTGCATGGCCACGACCCGCTTGCCTGCATCGAACGATTCTTCGTAGAACGCGTCCACCGCCTCCTGGATGTCGGGCGGAACGTAGATCGATGGGCCATACGCCTCGCGGCGCTTGCAGAGCAGGTCGCACAGAACCAAGTTCTCGGCCACGCGGTTCAGATTCTTCGAGCGCAGTGCCGCTTTGTGGTTCGTAAACAGCCAACTGCCTTCTTGCGCACGCGGTCGCGCGAATCCGTAGCGGTCCGGCGCGCGCGATGCGGCCACAATCGCCCCGCTCTTCAGGATGCCGTGAAAGTCGACCGCGATATCATACCGGCGCGCGCGGATTTGGCCGCAGAACTTCATGAAACCCCGCATGCCGCGATCGCGCTCGAAAACCAGAATGTTATCCAGCAGGGGATGGCCTTCGACGACCCCGGCGGACTTCGGCTCGATGGCCCAGTCGATCTGGGCATTCGGATACTCCGCGCGAATCGTGTTCAGCGCGGGCAACACGCGAACCACATCGCCGATCGCGCTCAGGCGGACAATAAGAATACGCGGCAACCCGTTTTGCATGACACTCCTTCCTGTGTGCGACGCGCGGTCCAATTGGCGGTCCGTGCGGCGATGGTATAATATGCCAATTGCCGAACGAGAGTCACGAAGGGTCTTTCACGAAGAAAAGGAGACACGTTGTCACATGTCGAAATTGTCCGTGGTCGAAGAATCGATCCTGAAAGGTATGATCGCACGGCGTCCGGAACTGGG
The DNA here is from genome assembly GCA_903925285.1 of Candidatus Hydrogenedentota bacterium. Lineage (GTDB taxonomy): Bacteria > Hydrogenedentota > Hydrogenedentia > Hydrogenedentales > SLHB01 > DSVR01. Next base: position 4,672 of record CAIYET010000336.1, read on the forward strand.
GCCCTCGACGCAGAAACTGTTGGCGCTACACGAGGCGCTGGTCTGCTCGTACGACGCCGGGGGCAAGCTGCTCGTCTGCGGCAACGGCGGCAGCCACGCGGACGCGGTGCATATCGTGGGCGAGTTGTGCAAGAGCTTCGAACGCAAACGGCCCATCACGGCGGAACTCATGATGTGCCTCGAACCGTTGCCGCACGGTAAAGAACTGGTCCGCCACCTTGAAATGGGCCTGCCCGCGATTGCGCTCGGATGCAACGGCGCCCTCAAAACCGCCGTCGAGAACGACTCGCCCCTCCGCAACATCGCCTATGCGCAGGAAACGCTGGCGTTGGGCAAAGCCGGCGACGTGTTCATCGGCATCTCGACTTCGGGCAACGCGGAGAATTGTCTCATGGCGATGTCTGTAGCGCGCGCGCTCGGCATGAAAGTAGTTTCGCTGACTGGACCGAACGGCGGTAAGATGGCCGAGGTCGCCGATATCGCGATACGCGCGCCTGGTCACAGCACAAAGGAAATCCAAGAAGAGCACTTAGTCCTGTATCATACGTTCTGCGCCATGATCGAAGCGCATTACTACGCCGAGATGCGCTGACGCACAACAATGCGTAGGAGGCTTCAGGCTTTAGGGCGCGGTGATCTTCCTGAAGCCTGAAGCCTCCTGTTATTGGAGATTTTGACACCGTTCTTCAACAGTGTAGCGGCCTGACCGCCTGTTGCTGGGAGAGACTGCGGCGTCTACAATGAAGCTGGTTAACGATAAGGTGTGTAGAAAAATGAGCCACACAGAAGTTGATACGGTTCTCAGTCGGGCGTTGCGGATGTCGGAACATGAGCGCACGGCGATTGCCGAGCGGCTTATTGCCAGTCTCGACGACTCACCCGAAATCGACGTTGAGCAGGCTTGGCAGGAGGAAGTCCGTCAGCGGGTTGGCGAACTTGATAGTGGAATCGTGACCTGCATTCCCTGGGAGGAAGTCCGGCGTCGGCTGCGCGAGACATCAGCATGAATAATGGCTCTTCCGAATTTAGCGTACTTTATAAGAAGCTCTCATTCTTTGGGAAAGTTGTCGCCTCAACTGAATTTCCCCGAAGGGGAGGAATATGAATAGCCGTCGGTGCAACCCACGGGCACAAATGCTTAACCACCGACCCTGAAAGGGTCGCACAAGGAGCACGATGTCAACCTTTATTAACGATGATATGGACATAGTGCGACCCTTTCAGGGTCGATGGATGTCGGTTTTGTATCCGTGGGTTGCACCCACGGCTATTCATGTTTTTCCCCTTCGGGGAAACCGAATCGAAACGATAATCTCGTGTGAAAGTGAAGATGAAGTACGCTAAATCCGGAAGAGCCTGAATAATCCCATGATGAGCATCGAGGAGCTTGAGTCTGCCATCGAGGCGCTTCCAGCCGATCAGTATAGCGTGCTGCGTAACTGGTTCTTGGAGCGGGACTGGACGAAATGGGACCGCGAGATTGAAGTGGACGCCGCCTCCCAAAAGCTGGATTTTCTCTTTGAGGAAGCCGAAGGTGCGAAGGCCAACGGAACGTTGCGGCCCCTCTGATGCACCGGACTACCGACTGCGTCGGGTAAGGATGGAGATGGTTGTTGGGCATGTGAATCGGCAGGAGGGCTAAACGATGGGCGGGGAATCCGTGACGGAGGCGCGTCTTCGGCGCGCGAAAGCGATTCGCGACGCGGGGAGTATCGAGAGTGCGCTGGCGGCGGGCACGTTGCCATGGCGGGCCGACGTGACGTTGTCGGAAGCGATCGTCCTTGGGCTGCTTCGCCAAGACATCCGACATTTCTTGTGCGTATTGGGCCACGGTTCGACGGAAGTCGGCGAGGTCTTGCGCGTCTACGAATCCCAAGGGCTTGTGCGAACCTGCGGCGTGCGCAACGAAATCGAGGCTACGCACGCGGCTACGGCGTTGCGCTGGGTCACGGGCGAAAAGGCCGCCGTGGTCGCATCGATCGGGCCGGGGCCGCTGCAAGCCCTGGCCGCTTCGATTGCTCCGGCCAGCGACGGTATCGGCGTCTGGTTCCTGTTTGGCGACGAGACGACCGAGGACGAAGGTCCGAACATGCAGCAGATCCCGAAGCATGAACAACACCTGTTCCTGCGCCTGTGTGCGACGATGGGCGAAGCGTATTGCCTGCACACCCCCGGCGCCGTCGGCGTCGCGCTACGGCGCGGGATGAATACTGTCGACCATCCGTTTCGCGCTGGACCGTTCTTCCTGTTGATGCCGATGAACACGCAGCCGGCCGTCATCCCGTCATTAAACCTTGACGAATTGCCCGTCGCCGCGCCGCCGCGATTGGGTGTCGCTGCGGACGCCGGCGCGTACGAAAAGGCCATCGAGTGGATTCGCGCTGCGGATCGCGTCGTCGTGAAGGTAGGCGGTGGCGCGCGGCAAGCCGGACCGGAACTGCTCGAATTTCTCGAACTCGCCGACGCGGTTGCTGTGCTCAGTCCACTCGTATCCGGCGTCATTCCATTCGAGCATCCGTGCAACATGATGGTCGGCGGGTCGAAAGGTTCGCTCTGCGGCAACTACGCGATGGACGAGGCGGACTTGCTCGTCGCGATCGGTACCCGCGCGGTATGCCAGTCAGACTGCTCGAGAACCGGTTACCCGAAGGCGGAACACGTCATCAATATCAACGCCGATATCGATGACGCGATGCATTACAACCGCACGCTGCCGCTCGTTGGCGATGCCGCGCTCACGCTCGCGAAGCTGAACGCATGCCTGCGCACGCTACCGCGCAGTGACGCGGCCTCGCGCTGGCTCGACGCGTGTTACGAAAAACGCGAGGAGTGGCTCGTGTTCAAGGCGCAGCGCTATGCAACGCCGCGCCTGTTCGACGATGTGTGGGGCCGCGAGGTCATGACGCAACCCGCAGCGATCAAAGCGGCCAGCGATTGGGCGCGAGAGGCTGGCGCGGTCGCGTTCTTTGACGCGGGCGACGTCCAGGCCAACGCGTTCCAGATCGTCGAGGACGACCGGCTCGGCAGGACTTTCACCGAAACGGGCGCGAGCTACATGGGCTTTGCGGTGTCGGCGTTACTGGCGACGGGCCTCGCTACGCCACCGTTCTACGGACTCGCATTCACCGGCGACGGCTCGTTTACCATGAACCCGCAGATCCTGATCGACGGCGTCATGCACGGCGCGCACGGCTGTATCCTGCTGTTCGACAACCGCCGTATGGGCGCCATTTCCGGATTGCAGGGCGCGCAGTACGACGCGCTCCACGCGACATGGGATACTGTCGAAGTGGACTACGTCGCATGGGCCAACGCCGTGAAAGGCGTCCAGGGCCTGTTCGGCGGCCATTCCGTGCAAGAACTGATCGCGGCGCTCGACAAAGCGCGCGCATACGATGGCCTGTCGCTGATCCATTTGCCCGTGTACTACGGCCCCGACCCGCTCGGCGGGATGGGCGTGTTTGGACGCTGGAATGTTGGTAATTGGTGTACCGCAACGCAGGCGATGCGGCACGACATCGGACTCTAGGAACTTAAATCATGAAGATACCAAACCTGATGTACATCGATGGCGAATGGGTGGCCGCGTCCGATGGGCGTTCGCTCGATATTATGGATCCGGCGACGGAGGAAATCGCGGATACTGTTCCAGTCGCAACGGAGGCGGATGTGGACCGTGCGCTTGATGCGGCGGATCGCGCGTGGCGCGCGTGGCGCGAGGTGGACGCATGGACGCGGAGCGCAACGTTGCGGCGAGTTGCGGACCTTGTTCGCGAGCGCGCCGATATAATTGCCGACGTGATTACGGAAGAACAAGGCAAGACGCTGGCCGAGGCGCGCGGCGAGACGCTGGCTGCGGCGGACCAGTTCGACTGGTACGCGGACGAGGCGCGGCGCATCTACGGGCGCTTGGTCGAGGGCCATTCGCGCGCGCACCGGATCATGGTTATGCGCCAGCCCATCGGCCCCGTCGCCGCGTTCAGTCCGTGGAACTTCCCTGCGCTGCTGTCGTCGCGCAAGATCGCGCCTGCGATCGCGGCGGGCTGCTCGATCATCGTCAAGCCCGCACGCGAGGCCCCGCGTACGACGCTCTGTCTCGCGCAGGCGTGCCACGACGCCGGCGTGCCGAGAGGCGTGGTCAACGTCGTGACCGGCGACTCGGGCATGATTAGCCGCCGCCTATGTCTGTCGCCCATCATCCGCAAAGTCACGTTGACCGGATCCGTACCGGTGGGCCAAGAACTCCTGCGCCTGTGCGCCGAGGTCGTCAAGCCCGTAACCATGGAACTCGGCGGACACAACCCGGTGCTCGTGTTCGATGACGCCGACATCGAGCGCGCGGCCGAGATTTGCGCCCACGGCAAGTTTCGAAACAACGGCCAAGTCTGCATCGCGGCGAGCCGTTTCTTCGTGCACGAATCCGCCGCCGAACGGTTCACGGCACGCTTCGTCGCAGTCGCCCGCGCGTTGCGCCAGGGCAACGGTCGCGACCCGAAGACCGACGTCGGCCCGCTCGCGAACCGCCGCCGTCTCGAAGCTACCGTGGCCCTCGTGGCCGACGCGGTCGCGAAGGGCGCTCGAATCGAATGCGGCGGCGCGCGTGCAACGGAATTTTCGCGAGGATTCTTCTACAAGCCGACGGTCCTGACCGGCGTGACGCATGCGATGGACATCATGACCGAAGAACCGTTCTGTCCTGTGGCGCCCATCGCGAGCTTCGCAACGCTCGAGGACGCGCTGGCCCAGGCCAACAACACAAAATTCGGATTGGCCGCCTACGTGTTTACGCAGAACACGCGAACCATGTTTCTCGCCGCCGAACGACTCGAAGCCGGCATGATCGGCGTAAACAACCTTGTCATCGCCAGTGCCGAGATACCATTCGGCGGCGTCAAAGCGTCCGGTTTCGGACGCGAAGGCGGCACAGAAGGCATCGAAGCCTATACCGTCGCAAAATACGTGAACGTGCTTCTTTGACCAAGTCCAGCCGCGACGTTGGAAACGCCGCGCTACCTCTAAAATACGATAGGTTATTTATGCACGGATACTTAGAGACACAGCGCACGCCGCGATGGGCGTGGATACTGATGGCCGCGATGGCGGCTACCCAGCCCGTACTGCTGCTCTGGATCGCGCGGTGGACGCCGGGCGGCCTCGTGCCGACGGGCCTGCACATCTCGGACAGCGCGTTGTTCTTGTACAGCATGCGCATGGCCGATCATGGGTGGGCGTCGCTATATGCAACGTGCGCGTCGCCGTTCGGCGCGCACAATCTGGCGTACTATTCGGTGCCGCACTTGTGGCTTTACGCTGCGCTCGGACTTGTGGCGCGGCTTTTTCGCGCGCCCGACTTTGCGGTGTACGGACTGGCGAACGGCGTCGCGGCATTTCTCTACTTATACGCGGCCTATCGTTTCCTCGCGACGGTCGTGCCGCGATTGGCCTCGAAAGCGTTCATGCTGTTCGCCCTGAGCGGCGGACTCGGCGGAATCCTTTTTATTGTGTCGGGCGTGTTCGGCTGGCAAACGCTGCCGGGGTTCGACGACGTCTTTCGCCGCTTCGCGGTCTACGAGTTGTTCGAGGGCGCACATCTTTCGCCGTTGCTTCTCTTTTCACGGTGCTACTATACGGTTTCGCTGGCATTGTGCCTGTTCGTGCTTGCACGCTTCGCACACGCCGGGAAACCCGCATGGCCCATCGTACCCATGCTGGCGCTGGGGAGTTTCATCGATCTGCGCTACGGCGCCTTTGCGACGGGCATTGCGTTCCTGACGATTCTACTTCGGAATACAGACGAGCGCGCCGCGCTCATCCAGCGCTGGTTTGTGTTGCTGGCCGGTCTCGCGACGGGCGGTATTCCGGCCCTCTGGCTCATGCGCCAAAATCCCGCAGTCATCCAGAACCATTACGACGTGACCAACATGGCGATGTGGCTCTCGCCGTTCATAAGCGCGGCGTTCTTCCACTTGCTGCTGTTACCCGGTCCGCTCCGCCGCAACGTCGCAACGATGCCGCCATTCGCTCGAACATTATCCTACGGCGCGATCGGCTACCTTGCCGCATTTGCCATCCTCTTCGCTGGGTATCAAACTTACTACGGCAATCTGCTGGTCGCGCACGACGCCGCCGTCGCCACAGCCATCTCGGATTACGCTCTCGCCGGTCTTATCGTCGGCATTGGCGCGGCCACATGGCGTGGCGCCCGTGCAATTCGGATACCCCCCTTCGCCTCCCTCGATGGGGGATTGCAATGGCTCGCTCTATGGTTACTGGCCTGCCTCCCCCTGGCGCTTTCCGCAGTTGGAGCCGGCTGGTTCCTGCGATACGGGCCGCAACGTATCGAGGCGTTTCTATGGTTGCCACTGTCGGTCATGTCCATTGCGGCGCTCGAGCGCGTTGCATCGCGAACGCTCCGTCGGCTTACGATGGGGATCATGATCGCGTGCGGGCTATGCTCGATAATCGTGTCCACGCTCTTCTTCCAAGGCCCGCTGGGATTGCGCCCCCGCGAATCGCCCTACGCGTCCTATCATTCCGAAGTCATGACGCAAGACGACGCAACGCTCATCGACATAATCGGCGACGGCATCGTACTCGCGCCCATCCCCGCCAGCGATATCGTGGTCATGCGCAAGGGCAACCGCGTCGTATTCGGCACCGGCTCATTCAACCTGTCCGACACGCCCTACGTCCCGCTCGAAGCCGCCGTCAAAGCCTTTTTCAGTCCCAAAGCCACGGACGACGACCGCCGAGCATTCGTCAACCAATGGTGCGTCGACTACATCTACTGTCCCGATACATGGCCGATCTCGCCGGAGGTCATCCGTCAATTGAACGAAATGACGTGGCTCGAAAAGGTGGCCGAACACGGACACGGTGCGGTCTTTCGTGTCCCGCAGAATCACTTCGTCGTAGCGCGTTCGTCTTGACGGCAACAATGGTACGTCGAGTAAGCTTACTTGAACTAACAGTCCCATTCCGCGATGATATGGGTACCGATCGCAAGAGGAAATGCATTTTACAGCCTCCGAAAGAGACAACATATGAATATCAACGTAAGCATAATCGATCAACGCATTTCCGGTATTCTGCAGGATCATGACGATTATCTGCCAGTGGGGAACGACGTCGGCAGGAAGAAATCGGCCGCTTTCGTGTTGTTGAGTATGGCGACAGTTCTGGATATCACCCTCGAGGAAGCAGCCGAACTACTTACGGATGGCGGCCAAGACGCCGGCGTGGACGGATTACACATCGCAGAAGTGGACGATGGCGAGTTCACGGTTACTCTTTTTCAGGGAAAGTACAAGGTCAAGGATCTAAGTGGCGAGGCCAATTTCCCGGAGAACGGCGTTCAGAAAGCGATTGCTACCGTTGGTACGCTCTTCGATCCGGCAAAACAGGTAGAACTGAACGAAAAAATCGCACCGCGAATAGAAGAGATTCGTTCGCTGGTACGAGACGGATATATACCGAACGTGCGCGTGGTCCTGTGCAATAACGGCAGCAAATGGACCACTCAGGGACAGAACTGGATTGACCAATCGGGCTTCGGTATCGAGCAGGTCGAATGGCTCCATTGGAATCATGATCTCATTGTGGCCGTCCTGCAGAAGAAGAAAACGGTTGACGATACGCTTCGGTTAAGCGGCAAGGCCGTCATCGAGGAATTCGATTTCCGCCGCGTCTTGATTGGCAAGATTTCCGTAGCGGAGATTGCAGGGCTGTTTAACCGTCATAACGACCTCTTGCTCGAACGTAACATTCGCCGTTACCTCGGATTGCACTCCAACAGGGTAAATTCCGCCATACACGCGACTCTCAGCGACTCTGCGAAGCGCGGCAGTTTCTACTTCTTCAACAACGGGATTACAATGATCTGCCGAAAGTTCCGGCACAACGCCCTGCAGGGCGAGGACTATCAGGTCAGGCTCGAAAGCCTCCAAGTCATCAATGGGGGCCAGACCTGCAAGACGATCCAGGAGACGCTCAACGCTCAAGACGTGTCTTCCCCGTATGAAAACGTGCATGTTCTTGTGCGTATATATGAACTAGCCGACGATGATCGCGAGTTTGTACGCGACATCACTTATGCGACAAACAGCCAGAACCCCGTCGATCTGCGCGATTTGCATTCCAATGACGAAATCCAACGTCAACTCGAAATCGGTATGCACGACCTCGGATACACCTACAAACGACAACGCGAGGAAGGCGTTTCCGGCACTTCCGTCGTAACCAGTTCTGCCGTGGCCGAAGCCGTGTTGGCGGTCTGCCGCTCGAGGCCGCAGCAGGCCAAGTTCTGGCGACGAGAGCATTTTGGCGTGTTGTACGACGTAACATTCAAGGACTTGAACGCTGCCCAGGCGATATTGGCGGTAATCATTCTGCGCTTCGTCGAAAACCAGCGAAAACGCCCTGATCTCGATCATGTGCCGGATTTTCTTCCGTACGCATCTCACTATATCGCCATGATTGTTGGTTTCTGTGTGCTAGGGACCACGCCTTGGCCGGACGTAACGCACAGGAATTTCAACGAACTTTTCACTTCGTTTGAATCGGCCAAGACCGTTCACTACATGACCGCAGTTATCCTGTTGTCGGAAGCCATCAAGAACCTGTATGGCGACCGCAAAGTATCGCTTCAGCAATTGTCGGCCACGTTCCGCCGAGGCGACCTGCTAGATTTTCTTCCCTTTTAAGAGAAGCAAAGCAGGATTACCTATGTTGTGCGCGATGACATCCGGCTCAGAATCGGCTTATCCAGCCATGTCCGGATAATGCAAGAACGGTGCGCGGCGCCATTGCGACGCGTCGAACTGGGTGCGCTTGCGAGCAGGAGCGCGGTACGCAAATCGATCCCTCGAATCGCATGTCAATCGATCCTTCTCCAATTTCGCACGGATCGATGTTTTGACAGCGGCCCCGGCCTGTGATAAAGTATTCGAGCATTTGTTGGCGTTATACGAACGCCGTCAGAGTCGGTGGTGGGACTAACAACAGTCATGCTGCGTGGTGCAGTGTGATAAGAAGGAGGAAGTATCATGCCGGATAGTTTTGAAGGTTTTTTCGCGGAACTCCCCAACAAGATCGACAAGAGCAAGCTGGGCGCGATGAACGCGACGTTCCAGTTCGTGGCCACCGGCGACGGCGGCGGCGAAAAATTCGTCAAGATCGCGGGCGGTGAAGTCGAAATCGGCGACGGCAAAACCGACAATCCGACGATCACCCTGACCGCGGCTGCTGCGGACTGGCTTGCGCTGATGAATGGCCAGATGAACGGCCAGACCGCCTTCATCACGGGCAAACTCAAGGTTCTGGGCGACATGACGCTCGCCATGAAACTCGAGAGCATTTTCCAACTCGGCTAGCATCTCGGACGTACAATCAAAACAAAGACGGTCACCACTCGTCAAAAGCCGCAAGGCCGGACGAGTGGTGGCTGTCCTTTTCGAGGACATGCCATGCGCCCCATTCTAGCGATTGCAGTCCTGTTGGCCGGTTTGAGCGCATGCGGCGACTTGCCCGCGCCGCTCGCCAACAAACGCGACTTGACCTTCGCAAGCGCGGACGGCGTCGCGTTGCACGCCACGCTCTACGCACCCGATAAGCCTGCAAAGAATCCTCCGGGACTTGTATTGGCCCACATGGTCGGGTCCAACCGTGCGGCGTGGGAGCCTTTTGCGACGCGTGCGCAACGCGCCGGCTATCTATGTCTCGCCTTTGACGCGCGGGGACACGGTGAGAGCATCGGCCAAGGTGGGCAACGGCTCAGTTACCGCAACTTCGATACGCCGGACTGGCTCGCCATCGTGAACGACATGGCCGCCGCGCATAAGGCGCTCGTCGAAAACGGCGCGGACCCCGCCAACGTGGCGGTCGTCGGCGCGAGCATAGGCGCGAACCTCGCGCTGCAATACGCGGTGGCCCACCGCGACGTGGCCGCGACCGTGATGATTTCCCCCGGCCTCGACTACAAAGGCGTCGAGACGGAACAGCCTCTCAAGGACCTTGGAAAACGCCCCGTGTTGCTTGTCACGTCGCGAGGCGATTCATATTCCGCGCAATCCTGTGCAACGCTGAAAAAGGCGGCTTCCGGGTTTTGCGAATTGCGCGAGTACGCCGGTTCCGCCCATGGCACAAACCTACTCGATGGCGCCATCAACGCCATCGACGATGTCCTGCTCTGGCTCAAGCCCATCATCGGCCCCAAGTCCTGAACCGCTCGCACGCTTCGGATGCCACGTCCATCGGATCCCCCTTATGCTTTGGAAACCGCTACAACCGTTCCCTGTTCGACCGACTCGATTGCCGCAGCTATCACCTGCTGCACCGCCAACCCATCCGCGCCGGACCCGTCAATCGCATCGGGCGCGCAGCTCTCCGCGATCTGCTCGACAAACCGGTGAATCCGATTGCGGAACGTGTCCGCGAACGTCTTCTCCGCGAATGGGCCGAACACGGTATTGCGGATGACGGTCGTCTCGACGTTCCCGGCGGGATAAAACGTCAACTGGTCGAACATATCGTCGAGCACAAAGCGCCCGCCCGTCCCTGCGACCTCGCACCGTTCCATCGGATGGCCGCGCTCGATATCGTAACTGCCCGTCAGGCCGCCCACAACGTCGTTGGCGAACCGCATATTGAAATGCGCCGTACTCCAGATCGACCGCCCCGGCGCCTTCATCGCGAAACACTGGACATGCGTGATGTCGCCGCAGAAATACCGCATCACGTCCAACGTGTGCGGATGCAGCGCCTTCAGATGGAACCACGGCGAACTCTCGGCGGGATTCTTGATCCACATCGCCATGTTCACGAAAAGCAAACGGCCCAGACGGCCCGCGACGACCCATTCCTTGGCCTTCTGCGCCATCGGCGTGAACCGGTGGTTCAGGTTGATACCGTAGCAACGCCCTTTTGCCTTTGCCAGCGCCACCATTTCTTTGGCTTGCGCGATTTCGTTCGCAATAGGCTTCTCGCCCAGCACGTGGCACCCCGCCTCGAGCGCCTGCATCGTCGGCTCGTAATGATCGCTCGAATATTCGTAACCGCCCGTCGTAATACCGCAAATGTCAGGCTGGATCTCCTTCAACATATCCGCTACGTCATAAAAAGCAGGCACGCCCAAACGCGCCGAAGCCGCGTCCGCCCGTTCCGCGATCCGGTCGCATACTGCCGCGACCCGCGCATGCGTACTGGTCCCATAACAATCGGCATGGAGATTCCCGATGGGACCCATCCCGACAATCCCTACTCGTAGCACGGCAAACTCCTTCCACGTTCAAAACAAATCGCCCTCTATTGTAGCGCGTCGCACGGGGGCACTTTCTACTTCTTGCCGTCCTGTTTTCACGCTGGGGCTGCGTATGCTACAATCCAACACCGTGGTAAACAAAATGACGTTGGAACAACTCTACGAACCCATTCAAGCGGAATTGCGTCAAGTACACGACACCGTAAGCCGCTATTGGAGCGACACGTTCGCGCTCGTGTGCGGACCGTCGGGCGCGCCCGTGCAGGCCGGCGGCAAACTCCTGCGGCCCGCCCTGTGCCTGTTGGCGGCCGGCGCATCCGGTGCGCGCAACCTCGAAGCGTTCGTGCCGCTGGCTACCGCCTGCGAACTCCTGCACATCGCCGCGCTCGCCCACGACGATGTCGTCGACCATGCCGACCGGCGACGTGGGGCCGCCTCGTTGAACGCGCTGTGGGACGACCGTACCGCCGTGCTCAGCGGCGATTACCTCGTCGCGCGTTCCATTGCGTTGATGGTGTCGTACCAATCCTGCGGACTCATCGAAAACGCGACCAACGCGCTGCAACGAATGACCGAAGGCGAACTCGTGTCGCTCGGAAAGCGCGGCGATGCCTTCACCCAACGAGACTGCATCGAATTGGCCGAACGCAAAACGGCGATCTATTTCGCGGTTACATGCACAGCGCCAACGTATCTCGTCGGAGAGGCGTGGCGCGGGATCTTCCAGCAGTTCGCGATGGCCTTCGGAGTCGCCTTCCAGATCATCGACGACATCCTCGACCTTGCCCAGCATCAGGATGCCCTCGGGAAACCCTCATGCGGCGATATCGTCGAAGGCAAGCAAACACTTCCGCTCCTCTATTTGCGCGAGGCGCTCGAGCCCAACGGACGCGACCGTTTGCGCCAACTCCTTGGACGTCCCATCGCCGATGCCGACCGCCGCTGGGTCGCCGATGCCCTCACCAACACCGGCGCGAAAGTACGCGCGGAAGCCATAGCCCGCCAGTACGCCGATGTGGCCTGTCTAGCACTCGAAACCCTTCCACCGACGCCTCACAAGGAATCCATGCGCGGTCTCGCGGACTTCATTCTCGTCCGCAATTCCTGAGCTTTGCCGCATGGCGTGCCACCGGTCTATTTCTTCTTGGGCGCGGCCTTGTCGATCATCGCGGTATACTTCGCGGGATCCTTATCGGCTGCGCCGATGCAGTCCTTACAGCAGAGCCGTACCAAACGATTATTGGGCATAACATGATCCACGGCGTTTGCATCGAGTTTTTTGCCCGTTACGACGCAGGTGTCCAGCGGATAAGCCGCTTTTTCTTTTTGGATGACCGCGTCGTCAATCTTCTTCAGATACTCGTCCGGGCTGGCTTCCAGTTTGGCCTTGCACCCCGAACAGCACAGGCGCACTTCGCGCCCCTTGACCGTGACCACGACGGCATCGCCCATCGCGCCGAGTTTCGCTCCGGATACCACACAGGTATCCAGCGGATAGTTCGATGTCGGCTTCGTATCGGATGCCCAGCCGCACATGCTCCAAGCCAACACCGCCGTCAGTACCATCAAAGAAACAGACGTCATCTTCAAATCCTCCATTCCGTTGTCGCTGGCGTATCCAAGACTTCTGCCAGCAAATCTTCTCCTATGTTAACACGCGACATCCGAACGTTTGTTCCCTACCCTTTCAGTATTCAGCCTTCAGTCGAGTAGAATACCGCCTCATTTGCCGTAGCCCGAGAAAGTAACATCATGAACCGTTCCCATCGATTCACCGCAGGCGTCAACCTCGCGATATCTTCCATCGGTTGGGCCTTGGCCCCCATATTCATCCGCGACCTCAGCGCGGTATACGAACCGCATACCCAAAATCTACTGCGGTACGCCAGCGCAACGGTTCCGCTCCTGATCATCAGTTTTATCTGGTTTCGACCAGGCTTGCGCGCGGCATTGCGGAACTGGCCAGGGATGCTTGGCATCGCCGTCCTCAACGTGGCGCAGCAGTACACATGGGCCGTCGGTTGCGCCGGCTCGACGGCCACCACGGCGCAGTTGGTCTCGAAACTGAGCATCGTTTTCGTCATCATTTTCGGATTCATGCTGTACCGCGAGGAAAGAGCCGTCATCGGCAGCCCATGGTACCTCGTCGGGACCGTCCTCAGCTTTGGCGGACTCACCGCGTTGATCAGTTCCGACTCGGCGTCCTTGATCCCCGTTTTGGACTGGCCCATGCTCATGCTACTGGCCACGGCCGTATTCTGGGGTGGCTACACGGTTTGGGCCAAGCATCTCGTCGACGGCGTACATCCCATTCCCATGTTCACGATGATCGCGGTTTACACAACCATCGGATGCGCCCTGCTGTCGGTCACAATGGGCCAACCTGCGGCGCTGATCACCGCAGGCATGAAACCCACCCTCATCGCCATTGCGTCGGGGCTTATCCCGATCGCCCTCGCTCACCCCACGTTCTTCTACGCACAGAAATACCTCGGCTCGGCGTTCTCGAGCAGCGTCGCCCTGCTCAATCCCCTCGTCACCTACGCCATCGCGCTATGGATTTGGCCCGACGAACGCCTTGTGCTCCATCAATGGGCCGGGGCCGCGCTGCTATTGGCCGGAACCCTCATGGTGACACGCGCCGGAAAACGTTCATAAGGGCTAGGCTTCAGGCTTCAGGCTTCAGG
>CAIYET010000337.1 GCA_903925285.1 Candidatus Hydrogenedentota bacterium
AGGCTGTAGGCACTGCCTACAGCCTAAAGCCTAAAGCCTAAAGCCTAAACAGCCGAGGTTCTGCAAGAGGCTCTTCAGTAAAAATAACAGGTGTACTTCCCAATAATCCACCGTCACGAATCGCGGCGTCGTCGCGAGACGCGGCGGGCCAATTCGCGCAGTTTCGGTTCGGCGTGACGGAAGAATGCCTTGTAGCCCGTACACAGCGGGGTTGGCGCGGAAACGCCTTGGCCGGCGAGTCGGTCTTTGATGCAGCCGCCGTGGCAGAGCACGCGCCAAGGGCATCCAGCGCACGCGGCGACGTCGTGTTTGAGTTTTGCGAAGCGCTTGTGGGCCTCGCAACGCATGAACCAATCGAGCGGGTGCTCTAACACGTTGCCGAGCCGCCATTCCTCGCGCACGAAGAAATCGCACGGGTACACGTCGCCGTTATGCTCGACGACGAGGTAATGGTTGCACTTGCGGCCATAGGTACACAGCCCAGCGGGATGGTCGATGCATGTCGCGACCCACGCCTCGAAATCGCGAATCGAAATGCGTTCGACGCCTTCCTTGCACCAATAGTCGAACACGTCGCACAGGAACGCGCCATAGGCGTCCGCCGACACGTTCAGCGGCTGCCCCGGCTCGATGCACGGGATGAACTGGAGGAAGCGGAAGCCTTGTCCGACGAACCACCGCGCGAGGTCCGCGCCCATGCCCACGTTGTCGCGATGGATCACGCACAAGATGTTGTACTGGATCTCATGCCGGTCCATGAGCCGCGCCGCCTCGATCGCGAGTTCCCAGGCGCTACGTCCGCCCGGTGCATGGCGATGCAGGTCATGCACGGATTGCGGACCATCCAGACTCAATCCAATGAGAAAACTATATTGGCGCAGGAACCGGCACCACTCGTCATCGAGAAGCAGGCCGTTGGTTTGCAGCGTGTTGCCGACGGATTGGCCGCCCGTGCCCAAGCGTTGTTCGACGCCCACGACGCGACGAAAAAAATCCAGGCCCGCCAGCGTCGGCTCGCCGCCCTGCCACGCGAAGACCGTCTGCGGAAACTTATACCCGAGCAAACCGCCCGTGATCGTCTCCAAAACCTCGTCCGACATCCGGCGCGGCGCTTCGGTCGGATACAAATCCCCGGTGGGCAAATAGAAGCAGTACGCGCACCGCAAATTGCAGTCCGCGCCGACCGGCTTAATCAAGAGTTGAAACGGCTTGTCCACAATGCAAATCCTCTGTCATTCCAGACTTCGGCTCGCATCCCCCAACGATTCCAAACGACTCAACCATTCGTTGAAGTGTCGGCACTTCTTTCGCATAGCGTCGAGACCGATATCCCGCGCCAATGGAGGTCCCATGACGACCTTTTCGTAGTGCGGAAACACTTGGAGAATGCGTTTCGACGGCGCCGTGTTTTCTCCGTCATCGATGAATTCGATGTTCGGGAAACCTCGTACCGACTCTTCCAATCGTTCGATGGCCCGCGCACTCGCGGTCAGTCCCTTATCCCATTTCGTTATGTCCGCATAGAGGAGCGTCTCGAACTCGTGCAGTTGAATATAGGGAATCAGGCGATCCGAGCCGACGGCCGTTGCGATCTGTTGTTCGAGCATGGCGATGCGTTGGTAAGGCGCCAGCGAGAGGGCTTCGTCGTAGCCGGGAACGTTTCGGGGAAGTTTGTATAGGTCTACCATCGTAGTGAAACGAACATTGGGATCGCGGTCTTCCTTTGCCCAGCGCACGAGATCCCCCTTGAGATGCTCGAAACTGACGTGCCCGCCCTTGTGCAAACGCGATGCCGTCTTACCGGTCTGGATCATCCGTGGCGAAAAGACCCACACGTCGAATGTCGCGAGATGCTCTTTCAGCACTTCCTTGACGAAGGCTTCTTCGGTCTGGCCTTCAACGAGGAAGTACAATCTGACACCCATCAGGGCCGTCCCCCGATCACATTCTTCTCGAACAGTTCCGACAGCGAGTAATCGTAGAGCCATTCGGCAAGAGAGGGTGTGTTCAGTCTGTGGAGAGAGGTATATCGTCCTCTACGCGGCCCCTCGACCCAATCATACCCCCGCTCGACGACCGCGATATCTTCCGGTGCAAAGCAGTCGACAAGCGACAACGATTGCGTGGCCGCAATTACCTGTATTTGCATCGACAGGCTCCGGATCAATCCGCCGAGGATGCCGATTGCTGCGGGATGAAGGCCCAGTTCGGGCTCGTCGAGAATAAGCACGTCCGGCAGATCCTCTTGTGGCATACACAGTAGCGTCGTTAGCGCCATCACGCGCAGCATGCCGTCGGCCGCCTGTGCGGCGCTGAAAACGCGGTCGCAATAGTGCTCGCGCCATTTCAGCAACAGGGATCCGTACTCGGGTTCCAGCTCGAAGTCGCTGAAGAACGGAAGGATCCGCTGAAGAATTCCCACAATACGGCGGTAACATGGCGCCTCGTGTGTTTTCAACCGATACAGAACACCAGCCAGATTGGCGCCGTCTTCCTTCAGGTAACGGGCATCCTCAACGTTCCACTTTCTGCGGATACGCGCAGTTTCGGACGTATTGTTAAATTGGTAAGCCACCACGCGACGCAAGAGGCCGCAGATCGCGCGGGCGGTCTCGTCCCCATTCTCCATTTCGCGGACAATCTGTGCTTCACGATAACCGACACTCGCCGCATGCCAAGGAGGGCGACCAGTCTGCTCACGGCTGGAAAGGCGCTCATCCGTGTAAACCAGTGTGTCGTCGGCGGCATACTCCAAGCGAAACGAATACTCATTGTCCCTGTCATCGGCTTCAATATGCAGGTTTGCCTCGATTTCATGAGAATGTTCGGGGCCATCGGTCAGAATGGCGCCAGCGCCTCCCTGTCGCGCCACATATTCTTGCAGTTTACCCGCCAACATCCACGAGAGTAGTCGGAAGAACGAAATGAAATTCGATTTGCCCGCGCCGTTTGGGCCGATAAGGACCGTTATCGGGCCGGGTTCAAATTCCGACAAGTCCGCGAGAGATTTGAACCCGCGCAATGTAATGCTCTTTAGCCTGGGCCTCATGGCAAGCTCCTATGGTCCACATCCGTGCGATAACCTTTGAACAACCGATACCAGCCGAACGTGAGTCTAACATCTTTCATTGGGACTCTCAAGAGGTCCCAGCGCGTCCTACTTATGTGCGAGCCGGAGGTACAGTCTCCACAGGAATACCGCCAGCAGAAAGACGACCCCCTCGAATAGAAATCCGAACTTGACTGCGGCGCACACGTAAGCGACTTGTGGCCACGGCGCGACGATGGTCCCGTACAGGATGCGCAACAGCGCGAAATTTTCGGTCGCGTCGCTTACGAGCACGAGCCATTGCGCCCACGCCAACAAGCGCCCCACCATCCGCCAGCCGTCCGTCATGGGCCGGGCAAGCAAACCCACGATACCCAGCGCTATCAGATTTGGATAACTGAGCAAGAACAGATAATCGAGCCACGTGTTCCACTTGGCGCGATCCACGATGCCGTACGCATTCCACGCGTTGATGATCGCTTGCGCCTGATCGACCGTCCCGGCAAACTCGAAGGACACGATGTCGCACGCGTTCCCTTTGGCTGTTTTCACCGTTCCCAACGGCCCGCCTATGACGCCCAACACGACAGCGAGCACAAGGGTCGCGGCCAGCAGGAAATAGAAACATCGGACAAGCTGTTCGGACGTCAGTCTTTCGAAAGGATGAGTCATAGGATTTGCATTGACCTCTCATGTTTACTCGACAGTCGTGCTGAATTGGCTTGAGTGTACACAGGTTGACGGCGTGATTCACCTATCGCTGAATCGGCCAGCATGATGAAAACGCCCGCCCATCTCGCGCATAATGCGGCACGCACCGATGTAATCGAGATCGAGGAGAATGACATGCTTTGCTTGTTGCTGTTGAGCGGCCTCTTGACCGCACCCGACGAAACCGTCGTTACCAGCCCTGTCGAGATGGTCGCGACGGGGTTCCAGTTCACCGAAGGACCGCTTTGGACCCGCGACACGGGCCTGGTCTTCAGCGACATACCTGCGGACACGATTTATCGCGCGGGCAAGTCGGCCTTTCGCAAACCCAGCGGCAACTCGAACGGACTCACTTGCGACCGCGAAGGCCGACTGATTGCCTGCGAACATGGCAATCGGCGCGTCTCGCGCACGGAGAAGGACGGAGCCGTCAAAACCTTGGCCGACCGCTATCTCGGACGCCGCCTGAACAGTCCCAACGATGTGGTCGTTCGATCCGACGGACGCATCTTCTTCACCGACCCGCCGTATGGAGTCAAACCGGAAGAACGCGAACTACCGTTCTGCGGCGTATACGTCATCGCGCCCGACGGGACCTTGACGCTCCTTTCCGTCTACTTTCACTCGCCCAACGGCCTCGCGTTCTCGCCCGACGAGAAGACGTTGTATATTGGCGATTCAGCCGACGATTTCATCGAAGCGTTCGACGTAGCCGAAGACGGTTCGCTGGGCAATGCCCGCCTCTTCGCGAAGGCGACGACGCCCGACGGCATGAAGATCGACTCGCGCGGGCAACTCTGGGTGACCGCGAAAGACGGCGTCCGCGTGTTCGGTTCCGACGGCCGGTTGATCGCGACAGTAGCCGTACCCGAGCAACCGGCCAATTGCGCCTTCGGCGATTCCGATAGGCAGACGCTATACATCACCGCTCGCAACGGCCTCTACAAAGTGCGTTGCGCCGTGCCAGGTATCGGCGCCACAGGGAGTGTGGACAGGCCATGAAGATTGTATCCGTCGAAGCGTTTCCAGTGCCGCCGCGCTGGGTGTTCTGCAAGATCGTGACCGACGAAGGCATTACGGGCTGGGGCGAGGCGAGTCTCGAAGGGTATGCGTCGACGCAGGTCGCGGCAGTCCATCAGCAGCGCTCTGTTCTGCTCGGCGAAGACCCGCGCCGCATCGAGCACCTGTGGCAAGGCATGTACCGCGCGGGATTCTATCGCGGCGGGCCGGTCATGATGAGCGCGATCAGCGGCATCGACCAGGCGCTTTGGGACATTTTCGGCAAATCCGCCGGTCTGCCGGTCTATCAATTGCTCGGCGGCGCGGTCCGCGACAAGGTGCGCGTCTACGGCGGATGCGGCGGCGACAGTCCCGAAGCGATCCGGGACAGCGCACGCGCGTGCGTCGAGGCAGGATTCACGGCGATGAAATTCTGCCCATGCGACGCGATGGAAATCGTCGACGGCCTCGACGTACTCAAGAAGGTCGAGG
>CAIYET010000338.1 GCA_903925285.1 Candidatus Hydrogenedentota bacterium
AGGATCGCATGGTGTCTTCTCTCGTGTCGGTTCTGGGTCCCGACCAGAAGGTGACGTTCGTTTACGCGGGCGGTGGCCGGACTTCACTGCGATGGCACATCGTCGGGGAGGCGTCGAACATCGAGTCCGCCAGGCAAGCAGACGAGCAGGTGCGGAACGTTCGGAGTGCGTTAATGACGCTCCTGGAGAGTCGAAAGACTCATTACCGGTTCCGTCCGATCACAGAAACCGAAGCAGGCCGGGTCGGAACCATCAGAGGCAAGTGGATTGGTCTAATTCAGCCGCAAGGGACACATGTGAAGCGCGCCCGATCACCAGCCGGGTTCAGGGGTGATTCAACCGCAGTCGTCGAAGCGACCGCCACATCTGTCTGCCTCCCGCACTACATGCATGAACGCGCTCGGGCGTTCAGTTCAATCGTCAAACTCCTGGCATCCAGCCACGCGCCAATGCAGGTCTCGATATCGTTGGAATCGTGCCGAATCAACCGGGCGCAGGAAAATGCAATCAAGGCGGCACGGGAAGTGATTCTCGACAGGAACCTGGACAGCGAACTTCCCGCACACCTTGAAAACACTGCAAATGTCTGGCTGAAGGCCCTGGCTGGCTGTCGCATGACGTGCTCGGTGTCGTCCGCACAACCAATCCCCGAATCTTTTCTGCGACTGTTGGCCGGAGAGATATATCACGGTAGTGTGGATGTTTGCTGCCGGCGCGTCGCTGGCTTCCAATCAGAACTTGCAGCGGCGGTCACAGATCTGCCAAGCCATGTCCTTGATCTGAGAAACTGCACCCCAGCAATGGTTTCTTTGCCTGCACTGTTCCCCCAACCTGAAGCGCTGGCCCGACATGGCATGCGTCGGTTCTTCAACCGGGAGAGACTGACTCTTCCCAAGACTGGCGTGCTGATGGGATGTGTTCGAGACGGTCAGTTCGAACAGGCAGTCAGGTTGTGTCGCAAGGAGCGAAGCCGGCATCTTTACATCCTAGGCGCCACTGGCACAGGCAAGTCAACACTGCTTTTCAACATGGTGCTGCAGGATATTCAACGTGGCGAAGGAATTTGCCTCATCGATCCTCACGGCGATCTATTACACCAGGTGCTTAACTCCATTCCACCGCATCGGGAACAGGATGTGGTGTTATTGGACCCCTGTGACTGCGAACGGGCTGTGGGCATCAACCTGCTCAACTGCATGGGACCTCATCGGGAGATGCAGGCCAACTTCGTCATAAACGAGGTAATAGCGATCATCGAGAAACTGTACGACATGAGAGCGTGCGGCGGCCCCATGTTCGAGCAGTATTTCCGGGGCGCGCTTCAACTGATTATGAGCGATCCGGCAACAACTGGCACGCTGGTCGATCTGTCTGCCGTGTTCGAACACAAGGCGTATCGGGACGCACTGATCAAAAAATGCGGCCCATCCCTGCTGGCCGACTTCTGGAAAATGGCAGATACCACAAACGGGGATGCACGTCTATCGAACATAGCCCCCTATATCGTCTCGAAACTGAACTTGTTTGTTCACAACGCCATGCTCCGTCCAATCATCGGGCAGGCCAAGAGCACGATTGACTTCCGCGCGATCATGGACAAACGCCGCATCCTGCTCGTCAATCTCTCCCGCGGCGCCCTCGGTGAACTGGATACGCGCCTTCTCGGGATGATCGTGCTGACCAAACTCATGTGTGCCGCCATGGGCAGACTGAACGTGGCGGCAAACCGCCGTAAGCCGTTCATGGTCTATGTAGACGAGTTCCAGAACTTCACGACCGATGCCACTGCATCGCTTCTGTCCGAGTCGCGAAAGTTCGGACTATGCCTTACGTTGGCCAACCAGAACCTATCGCAACTATCGGCCAATAAAGGACAGGAGAATCTGGTGCATTCCGTGCTGGGGAATGTCGGCAGCATGGCGCTATTCCGACTCGGCGCCCCGGATGCGGACAAACTGGCCGTCTACACGCGTCCGAGTTTTGGGCCGGCAGACCTGCAAACACTGCCGAACTTCCATGCCGCCGCGCGGCTGCTCACACCGACAGGGCCAACAGAACCGTTTGTATTTCAGACGTACCCGGCCTCGCGGCGGCGACCCGATCCGGCCGTGCTGAGGCGGATACAGAAGGCCAGGCTCTTGTACACCACGAATATCACGACGGTTGAGGGAGACATACGCAAGCACCGCGAGGAAATCCGCGCCACAGGAACACAAGGTGCTGAGAAGAAAGGCAACGAGGAACCGGCGAAAGTGATACGAAAAGCGAGCGGTGCAATATGAACAACCAGGGAGGACTTCACATGAGATGCGACAAATGCGGGAACAAGATCACGGACGGGCACGAGGAATGCCCGACGTGTAATGAACCCTTATGGGCGCTTGGCCCAACTGCCGGGGATATGTCTGCCCCACTGACAGTCTCGGTGCAGGGCGATTCGAACATAGCGGCGTCAAATCGGAGGCGACAGGAATTGACATTGCCACCATCCCGTGGGCAGATGGCGCTTCAGCAGGCCGGTTTTGCGGCCGCTATTGCTGCGTCGGCAGCGCAATCGGCACTGGCGTATGTGATTCCGGCCAAGCGATCCGTCTACGGGAGAGTGATCATTTCGGAGGCTGCTGGCTCTGAGGATCCTGACATGGATGCCTGCAAGATTATCACTCGAATCCTGTGGATCATCATGCTGCTCCCATTCCTCATTGGCGCGGCTTTGGTCTGCCTCTTGTTCCGCCGTTTTGCGCCCATCAATTTATTCGCCATGCTGGGTGTCTTCAGGTTCCTCAATCCAGCGGCGCAGAACACCATGCAGGTGCCGGTGCGGTATTACAGAATCAGGGATGGATCGGATGCCGAAGTGATGGTGCGTATGAAAGGCCAGTTCACACACGGGAACATCGGCCAGGAGGATATCGTAACGCTGTGGGGCCGATCACGAGGAGGCACGCTATACGCCACGCATGGCTACAATCACCGGACCTCGTCCACGATCAGACTGAAGCGTTCCTACTCATGGGTAGGTTTGCTTCTGACACTCCTGTTCATCCTGTTCTTGATGGCCAAATGCCATGCGATTGGAGGTGCACGATGAAGACCACAGGACTGCGCATCGAGGACCGCATACGGAGCCTTGTGCGGGCGGATTACGACGACATTATCCATCCAACCCTTCCGGAACGGCAGGTTTCGCCGCAGATCGCCTTCTTCCGGATTGCCGAACTGGCGCGCTTCTGGGATGACCCTCAGACGGGCGGCGAATCGCTGGCAGAGCGACAACAGCGGCTCATTACAAGCCTGCATGGCATCCAAACTCCCTGGACTTACGTGGTCTTGGGAGCGGGCGGTGTTGCATCTGTCTTCATGGGCCTTCCCTGTCGGATTGGCGAGGAGAGATCATGGGGGCAACGCCTCTCTGCGCAACTGCCGGGAAGCTCGTGGCGGATGGATCAACCCGCTCAGGAGATTCTGGCAACATTGGCGGGGTTCCCCATGGTAGCAGGAATATCAGGGAACCCGTCCATCGGCGCTTCTGGTGACAAGCAGACCAAAACTGACCTTCGTTCGCCCGGTCTTGAGTCGTTATTCGAGAGTATGGCGGGCGTCCGCTGGGCCTACATGGTGCTGGCGCGGCCACTGACCGACCAGGAACTTGCCGATGATCTTCGAAAGACCGAAACGGAATTGCAGGAGACCAACAGTGCCTATCGGCGCCGTGGGTCCGCGGAAGAGAACAATAACCCGCTGGTCACACGGTACGTCGGTCTGCTGGAGTCCGCACTCGAGAAATTGATCCAGGGACAGAGTCACGGTATGTGGGACGTGCAGTCGTATCTCATGACGGACACAGTAACCGATTGCCAGCGCGGAACGCAGGCCCTGCATGCGGCATTCGGCGGACCGGATAGCGAACCGCAACCGCTCCGAATCAAGGCGGGAAGCCGGAATGGAATCAGAGAATTGGGTGCCCGGATGACCACGCAACTGAACACGTCCGAAGTGGCGGCTCTTGCGAGCCTGCCACGTCGCGAAGTGGCAGGACTGCAAGTGACCGACTACGTTGCGTTTGGCATGGCAGGCGGCGCGGGGGGCCAAAACACTGTCGCACTGGGGACACTCATGTCAGGCGGCACTTCCACCACGCTGTGGTTTGAAATCCCGAAGGACAACTTGAGCAAACACGTCTTTGTGGCCGGCGTCCCGGGATCTGGA
>CAIYET010000339.1 GCA_903925285.1 Candidatus Hydrogenedentota bacterium
CAGCTTGGCCTCATAGTCACGTCGGGCCTGATCCTCGGCAATGAACTGGTCGGCGGTCAGAACCCGAGCCGCAGGAACCTCCGTATAGAAATACTCGCACCCATCCTTCTGTCCGTTAAGATGGATAACCACCTTCTCGGCATCGGTTCTTGTCCCAACCGGGGCCAGACGCGTGAACTTGCCATTCTCACGGACGCGAATCGAAAAGATCGTGCTCATTGTCTCTTTCCTTTCAATCTTGTTGAGGCCGTTTGTTTCGTTCATACTGCTTATTAAATGTTTATTTTTATACAGAAATTTTTGGGCTTCGATTCATTCACCCGGAATGGATCCGACGAGGAAGGCCGCCGAAGCCGGCGGCCGGAGCCACTCCCTAATCTCTAATCTTTTATTTCTCCACAGAAACATTTCCCTTCGCGAAGTTCCTGTTCGGCGGCCAGGGCCTGATCCCACGAAGAAGGCCGCCGAGGCCGGCGGCCGGATCGTCTGCTCAATTCCCAACGCCAACATGAGCACACTTCGTCGTCGTTACGGCCGGGTTCGGCCAGTACCAGACGGTAGCAGGAGACGGAGCGGTATCCTGGCTGGCGCACGCCCGCAGCTTGGCCTCATAGTCACGTCGGGCCTGATCCTCGGCAATGAACTGGTCGGCGGTCAGAACCCGAGCCGCAGGAACCTCCGTATAGAAATACTCGCACCCATCCTTCTGTCCGTTAAGATGGATAACCAACTTCTCGGCATCAGCTCTCGTCTCGACCGAGGCCAGACGCGTGAACTTGCCATTCTCACGGACGCGAATCGAAAAGATCGTGCTCATTGTCTCTTTCCTTTCAATCTTGTTGAAGCCGTTTGTTTCGTTCATACTGCTTATTAAATGTTTATTTCTCTACAGAAAGATTTCCCTTCGCGAAGTTCCTGTTCGGTGGCCAGGAGCCGAGCACACGAGAAGAAGGCCGCCGAAGCCGGCGGCCGGTACCACTCCCTAATCTTTTATTTCTCTACAGAACAAGTTCTTCCGGTAGGAAGGAAGGCACAATCACGCCTCCGGCGCGTCGAAGGAATACACCCGACCTTTATCGGCTAGCAGACAATACTCCGTGCGACCAACACCTGATCCAACGAAGGCAGTAGCCGGCGTGAACCTCGACTATCTTCCAGTTCTACTCAAGCCGGCCGGCTCAACAAGTCGCCGATCCGAACGACGGCGCCAAATCGGATCATCTTCTCAAAGAGTTTCTCAATCCAGGCCACCAATGTCGTTTGCGGGAGTCCTGATTCCACTGCGCGAGTGGCCCATCCGGAATTCAATAGCCCTTCCATTGCTCCACCTACCGTTACACCGACAGGGCCGGAGTCTTTAAGAATCTGTCGAATCCCATTAACGATATTGAACTCAAGCCCTTGTCGATCCTTGGGATTCACCATAAGCAGATATGCGGCCCGGCCGCGCACGCTTGTTGGTGCGGCATCAACGACGCCTCTCGTTAGCCGATCCACGCCAGCCCGGAATCCCCTCCTGAATTCCCGGTGTACAGATGGTGTATTACCATTCACAACAAGACCCGTAACTCGCTGCCGATTGTGTTGTCGCAGGATGTAGGTTTTGTCTTCCTTGAGGCGGTAACCGACCTTCTGCAACGTTGACTTGACAAAGGGCAGGATGTTTTGAACGCCTTGTCGGCCGGAGAACGTCAAATCGTCAGCATACCTGGAATATGTGATCTGCTTCTTCTCTGCGCACTGAGCCACCAGCCGATCGAAATCGCAGAGCACGGCATTAGCAAGAATGGGACTGGTAGGCGCTCCTGTGGGAAGTCCACCATTGTAGCAACAGACATCCACCAGAAACCAAATTGCCTTCGCCGATAGAAGATGACCGTAGACATGCGTTAGCACGGCCCAAATACGCCAATATCCTGTGTTATCAAAGAACGATTCAATATCTGCATGCACAATTACGGCTTTACCGCAGTGCAACTCTGCATTGGTCTTAATCGACTTACCTCGTCGAAATCCGTGGCAGGCATCCGGCCAGGTGTCGTCCAAACGCGTGGTGAGATCCTCCAGCAGCACTTGTTGGACGTCCTTCAAGAGAGGGCTTGGGTTAGTGATATGGCGAATGCCGCCGGCCCGTTTTTCTACGTCAAAA
The DNA here is from genome assembly GCA_903925285.1 of Candidatus Hydrogenedentota bacterium. Taxonomy (GTDB): domain Bacteria; phylum Hydrogenedentota; class Hydrogenedentia; order Hydrogenedentales; family SLHB01; genus DSVR01. The sequence goes on from CAIYET010000339.1 coordinate 2,150, forward strand.
GACACGTAGAGATCGTCGCACCTGTGCCCAGTGTGCTTCCCTTGTTTGTACTGAGACAGGACATGCCAGCACAGCTTCAGAAACAGTGGGAGGTGCGGTAACGAAAACAGCAATGCACATTCCGAGGCAATGCTCAGCACCGGCTTGTTTGGATACGCTATGATCGGTGCGTTGTGCTTGAGCCGTTTCATCAGCCTGCGAGCGTAGACACGCCGAAAAGTGGGGCTGATTCTAGCGAGTGTCACCAATCCTTCCGCGCCCAAAGTGTTCCAGAGATCGAGCGACTCGAACTCGTCGTCCGGCATTGTTAAGACATGGCGAAGCAAGCCCGAACGCAGCAGCACCAAGTCAAGATACTTGCCTTCGCATCTATGGCCACGAGCAATGATTACCAATCTCTCGGCCCCCAGAGTGTTCCACAACCTGAGCGTCTCGAATTCCTTAGCTGACATCGCCAACATGTGGTCAAGCAGGTCTCGGCGGCTTAGCATCGCAGAAAGCAGTTCGGCTTGGTTATCGAGATCGACTTCGTGTGCCTCGCCGTCTGCCGACACCCAAAACAGTAATCTTCGGCGCTGACCCTCGATGGTTGGCAAACTGTTTTCATCAGGGGACGCGAGGACCGCATGGTCTCCGAGCGTCTGATTGGGAGGATCGACGGTTGGCAAACCACTTTCAGCGGGGATACTCTGCGTGCTTACCCCTAACTCCGAGGAAATCCGATACCGCAAGTGGTTGGAAAGTGCCAGAAAACCTGGCGATGAGCAGCACTCGTCGAATACCTGTTTTACCACCGCCCGATGTTTCGACATCCATTGTTGTATATGCGGCCGATCCAGTTCCCAGAATAATGGAAATACTCCTGGGCCTCCACGTGCAAAAACAGCGTCCACAACTCCCGGCCTTTTCCTGTCAATTGCTTCAAGCAGTTCGGCAAGATGCCGTGAGTGCTGGCGCGTTGGAAGTGGGGACCGCTTGAATATCGGCTCAAGCACCAAGCACAAATGGTCATCACTGAGAAGGTCAAGAGCCGAATCTAAGATGGATATGACGTCAGAGGTGACCCAGTGAGTAGCCTGCCGCAACGGAACCAAGTATTCCCAAGAGGCGAATACGGTAGCCAGTGCTAACATGGTCTTGGCGGGATCCGCTCGGTTGTCCGTTATGAACGTCTTAACCTCCTCGCGAAAGATGTTTCGCGGGGGAGTCTCGCTTACCCTAGCAATAAGCCCAATCGTCTCTTTGTCCTCACATGCAGACAGCAAAGCCGATTGGAGATTCTCGGGCAGATTTCCGAATACGCCAAACCAGGATAAAGGACTATATGCCGTCGCCATATCGAGCGCCATTATCCTTTCTCGCCGGCACACCAATGAAATGCAGGCGTGTGCAGCTCGCGATAATACGGTTCTGCATCAAATCAGCGATGGTCACACGATCAGAACTG
>CAIYET010000340.1 GCA_903925285.1 Candidatus Hydrogenedentota bacterium
CGGCGTCGAGAAGGAACCCACGGCATGTGTTGCTCTCGATCTGCACGACTGTATCCCTTCGGGTTATCCGCTGCCTCCGCTGTTTCCCGACACCCGACATCTGAATGAGACGGACACTCATAGAATTTACAACCGTAGATTGTCTCGCCTGCCCGGCAAAGGGATCTTGTTGGGCCACGTCGTAGACGGCGCACACACCGGAAAAGTGCGTTTTAACAACTGCGACCGCAACCGGCACACGTACTTAATCGGCGCCACTGGCACGGGTAAGTCCACGCTACTTGCCAATATGATCTTACAGGACATCGACAATCGAGAAGGGGTCACAGTGATTGATCCGCACGGTGACCTCTACGCACAAGTCTTGGCTGGCGTTCCCCCCCATCGCGAGAAAGATTTAATCATCGTTGACCTAAGCGATCCACAACGTTCCGTGGGCATCAATCTCCTGGAGTGCAAAGGCCCGAGACGGGAGGCCGAGATACATTTCGCTATCAACGAGATGATGAAAATATTCGCCCGCCTTTACGATCGCCAGACGATGGGGCCACAGTTTGAAACCTATATGCGCACGGCGATGTTGACGCTAATGGATCAAGACCCCGTATCTGAGGTAACGCTTCTGGATGTGCCGAGATTTTTTCAAGATTCAGCCTTCCGTACGGCGATGAAAGCCCGGTGTAAGAACGCCATGGCCGTGAAGTTCTGGTCGGAAACGGCGGAAAAGTGCAGCGGCGACTATAGTCTGCCCAACTTTACAGGCTATGTGACCTCGAAATTGAACATGTTTGTGTACAACCGCATGGTGCGGAACATCGTTGGACAGACCAAGAGCACGCTTGACTTCCGCCAGGCAATGGATAGCCGGAAAGTGATCCTCGTGAACTTGGCCAAAGGCGAGTTGGGGCAGCTCGACTGCCAGTTTCTAGGTATGCTAATCCTAGGCAAACTCTTTGGCGCAGCCCTGAGTCGCTCCGCACAACGGTCTCAAGTGCGGGTTCCTCATTACCTCTACATTGACGAATTTCAAAACTTCACGACGGATACTGTCGCCTACATGATGGGCGAAGCCCGAAAGTTTGAGCTTCGGCTGACGCTCGCCAACCAGAACTTGAGCCAACTGGCGCATCATGAGGATTCGAGCGACGTGAACATCACTGAAGCCGTTTTGGGAAACGTCGGGACGTTTCTGTGTTTCAGAGTGGGTACACCCGACGCGCAGAAACTCAAGGACTATACCAATCCTGAGTTTGATGGCCAGGATCTTCAGTACTTGCCTGACTACCACGTTGTCGCGAAACTCCTGGCCAACAACGCCCCCACTAGGCCCTTTGTATTTGAGACAATGGCATGCCGAGAGAGAACACCTTCTCCGACCCTGCTCAAGGCCATCTCCAGATCGAGGCTCCGGTACACCCTTCCTGCTAGTGAAGTGGAAGGGGCCATATCAGCCAGATGGGACCAACGGGCCATCGCATTCTAGTGAGCACATAGCGTCTCGAGCAACAGATTAGAGGTCGTTGACATGAAGGCCTATCGCGAGTTCGATCCTCATACTTCACAGGTCGTGAGCAAGCTCCACTTGAGGGTTTCTCAATGTAATGGATGCGATGGTGACATTCCTGTGAACCTTCGTGCATGCCGGTCGCTAGAGATATCCAGGGAATATGCGACATTGCTCTCTGGAGAGAATCATGGCTTCTGTCCGCGAACATACGTTCGGTACCTGATGATGAAGACTGACGGCGAACCGACAGTATTGATTATTCAGGGTGACGGCGATTTCTGGAATGCGGACAAAGTGATGTCCTCTGCGAAGCACTGCGCCGTGTCGATTGCGGCCAGCGAACGGGACGTTGTGAGGCTTCAGGTAGAAGCTGAATGTGCCGGCATTACCTCACAAGACGTAACCCGGGTGATTGAGATGCTCGCTGGCAAGCCACTCGAAATTGGACTGACGCTCAAAGGTAGTGCGGCTTCGTGTGAAAGTAAACGTTCGAACTTCAACCCGTACATTCGGGAGTATCTGGCAGCCTTAAAGGTAATTCACCGAAGGAAAGGTCTCGTCGCAACGCACGTTGCCTTGACCGGATGTTACGACTCAGAGCGAAGATTCTTGAAGACGGCAGAAACACTCATTGGATTAGCTTTTGGGGAAGGTTCCGACACGGTCTACTTGTCTTTCGATGCGCAGGATAACGAAGTCAGGTCTGAAAAACACCACTGCGTGCGAGGACTTCCCTGGTCGCTTCTTGAACTCGTTGTGCGGTGCCACAGTCTCGGCCCGCTCTTCTTCGATCTGCATCGAGGCGTCCTACAATCGATAATTCACGCGAAGAATTACGGCGAGTCCGACAAGGCCATTCTTGAAGCAATGCATGCATATAATGAAAGTCTCAATCTGGACGTAATCAAGAACGGTGCTCTTGCCTCCCGTCCTTGGCGACAACAATGGTTGGCACGGTTCGGCAAACCAGGTATGCCTGGCGTTCCGGTGCGATTTGCCCGAGAAGAATCGGAGGGAACTCTATGACAAGTGAATCGGCCATGGAGATACTTGACGACATCGAGGCGGCAGCGCGGACAGACGATGGACTGAAAATCTTGAAAGAGAACCTGTTCACGCTGGCAGCGCAGTATGCGCGCATGCGGACTGATTGGGCGCTGGTTTCGCTGGACGTTCGTGCGGAGATCGATAGGCCACGCCGCGCCGCGCATGATGTATTCATTGACGCCTGCAATATCATGAGCCGCGCCATGGACAAGCAGGGGCATTCAATCGCCTGGCGACGACGATTGGGCCAGGACCGGAAAGAAATCGGCGACTTCGCGTGCCATCTGCATTGTATTCTAGGCATAAGGGCGCGTTGAGAGTACTGATGGAAGAGAGATGCGATGGATTCGGAAAATGGGGAACGAAGGGAAGGCTATGACACTTTCAAGAATCGATTGGGAAGATCTGTTTCTTTCAGGCCTATGCAAGATCAATGAGGGCAACCAAGGCATCATTTTGAGTGTCGACACAGCGAGTCAAACCGTGTTTCAGGATGCGCGTCCTGTCGGCGGAGCCGCACGTGAGAGCGCTCCACACGCTGTGCCCGTGATAAAGGCGGGAAAAACGGCCACACCGGAATCCGCCAAGGAAGAATTCGACAAGCAACTGAGAGCTTACGAAATCATCACGTCATCTTCGGTTGCGAAAACACTGCGAGTGCCCATGCTATGGGAGACCGGCTGTCATCGCGCGGATGTTGGCGATGCCGCGTTGCTGCGCAAGAAAACGGGCCTCATCGGCGACAGCGTTGAGTTCTTGGCCATGGAGGAAGTCCCCGGTCTGGACCTTGCCACGTTTGCCTATCAGCAGGCTTTGCTGGAAATCATTCGATGCGACATAAAGGAAGGCTATCCGCGTCCCATGCGCGCGCTTCTATATAGTCTCCTGCGCTATAAACTTGCCAACACGACTGCCTTCAACGACATCGAGGATAAAAGTACTCGTACCGATGCGATGAGACTTGCTGGACAAATCCGTTCATCGATGCGCAACGCCAACTATGATTTCGATCGGGCCTGGGACGATAGTCTCAGCGAATGCGACAAGGAAAAGTTCTCGGCTATCTGCCCCATACAGCAGGAACTCGCACTACTGCGGGAAATCCACGAGAACCAGGAACCCGCACTGGGTGCCTACCTTGAGAACTTGACGGACGTCAATCTGCTCGAACAAGCCATTGTTGACCTGCGCCCAGAGTGCATCCTGGCTAGAAGTCCTGAAGAACGGCGGCGCAAGTTTGTGGATGTTGTGCGTACGCACGTAGCCTGCCGCGGGCTCTTGTCCGAAGAGCTATGCACAGTCGCGCGGGAGGCCATTACAGCGTTACATAAGGAAGGCTATTACCACTGCGACCTCCACGAACGAAATCTCATGATCAGTCGTGACCGCAAGACCATTTATCTCATTGACTTCGGAAAATCAAACCCGAACGGAGACGTTTCCGGCGACGCGCATAACTACCATCGATTTGATGGCGAAGGACCGGATGATTTTAGCATTCTCTCGCCGGCTGGCGGCCTGCTCTATTCTCTAACGCGGAACCCGGAATGATTGACAACGCTCGAAGGGCCGATCGCCTTATCGGCCTCCTTCGTCGTGACGACAGGAGCATAAGAATGCAACAGAATCGTGGGAGAAAAAACGATGAATGACGATCAAGTAACCCAGGATGTAAACGAGTGCGTAGGATCTTCGACCACAGACGATGGAATTGTTGAGAAGCAAGTCGGTCCTGCGAGAATTCAGATAGTCAAGGGAGATATCATTCGCGAGGAGCTTGACGCAATTGTGAATGCGGCGAACAACTCGCTTCTAGGTGGTGGCGGTGTTGACGGGGCGATCCACCGCGCTGCCGGACCGAACCTCTTCAAGGAATGCTGGACGCTCGAAGGATGCGACACCGGCGATGCTAAGATCACAAAGGGCTACCAGCTCCGTGCTAAACACGTCATCCACACAGTTGGCCCCATTTGGCGCGGTGGTCAAAGCAACGAATCTAAGCACTTGTCAAGCTGCTACCGACGTTGCCTTGAGGTCGCGATTGAAAACCAAGTCAAGAGCATTGCGTTTCCCGCCATAAGTTGTGGCATGTATGGCTATCCCGTCCCATACGCAGCACGTAACGCCATGAAGGCGGTTCGGGACTTTCTGATCGCTCACGAAGGGGTTGACCTTGTGCGTTTTGTTCTGTTCGATGAACCCGCGTATCATGAGTTCGCGAAGGCACTTGGGGAAGCAATCCAGGAAAAAGGATAACGCTATGAAAAGACATTTTGACTCGATCTGGGTGCGTGAAGGCTTGGAATCTGCGCCCGAAGTGGCCACGTTCCTGGCGTCGTTGCCCAACGTGCCTGTTAACAGATTCACGAAGGTTTCGGAAATCGCGGTGCCCGGCAAGAGCATGGCGGAGCGGATTACCAATGGCAAACGTGTACTTGTAATCGACCGCCGGTCTGGGTCGCTTTTGGACCAGTTTGTGAACCACGATCCGGGTGCCGTGTGTCCCACGTATCCGCGGCTTGTACCGAGTACGAACTGCGTCTATGGCTGTTCATACTGCTTCCTGCAAGGCACCTATCGGGGCTGCCGTCCGTTCGTATGCGCTTATGTGATTGATGTTCCGGCACTCGATCGAGAATTGCGCCGTAAGTTTTCCGAAAAGAACACCGTCAGCGTGATCAGCGCAGGCGAAATGAGTGACCCGCTCGGATGCGACGTGCTGGGATACATGCCCCGCATCGTTGCCATGTTCGGCAAGCTTGACAACCTACGCCTCTTGATTCTCACCAAATCTGGAATTGACGAATTCCGTCCGCTACTCAACGCGGAACATAATGGCCATACAATCGCCTCGTGGAGCATCACATGCGAAGAAGTGATCGCCCAGTACGAGCCCGGCAACGTTGTCTTGAAGAGTCGCCTTGAAGCGGCAAAGGCTGCACAACAGGCTGGCTACGAAGTCAGGTTCCGATTAGACCCATTGATCCTGTTCGATGAATGGCCGGACGCGTACGGCCGGACCATTTCTAGCATCTACGATATGAGGATTGCGCCTGCACGCTTCACGCTCGGCTCGTTTCGCTTCCAGGGAAGTCTGGGCCACATTATCAAGGGGCGATTTCCGAAAACTGATCTCTTGGACAACCCTATGGAGAAGGAGGGCAAGCGTTGGCGCTACAAACCCGAAGTTCGCGAAGAGTTCTACCGATACGCCATCACGTGCATTCGCAAGTACGACACAAACGTACCCATTGCCCTTTGCCGGGAAACCTCGTCCGTGTGCCGGTCGCTTGCCGGACTGACGGACAGGAGAAAATGCAACTGCCTGCCGTAAATCTGACACATGATATGGTTAAAGAGGAGAGTATTGCGTGAGACCTATGGATTGTAAACATCTCAACATAGACTTTCTTGAAACGGGCGATGTCAGATATCGTTTCTTTAGACATCACAGCGAGTTCATGTTACATCGCTACCTAATCGAGTGGCCAGCCAAGAAAGTTGAGATCATTGGCGGGCAATGCCTACGAGATCACAACTTTCGCAGCTCCGTGACCGCTTCTGGATTTCTCTTGTTGGAGTGGGATCGGGTGTTGGAAGAAAAGACAGGCTTTGGTCGTGGTGTTGACTACATCAAGCGGGGCTACCTCAAACGCCCTCTTAATGAACCGACACTGTGGCATTACCGCGAAAAAGTCAATATAGAGCCTGATTTCGGCCTCTGGCTTCATTCGCCCCGGGAGCGCATAAGCGCCATTAAATGCCGCTCCACCGCGGAGTTCACCGGAACTGATGGTTGTCGGAAGTGTTTCCGTCCAAGAGAGCTCACCGAGCGTGTGTTTCACGAGGCTGGGGTACTGGATATTGATTGGACTCTTGAGGTACTCGATGAACCGAGAAGGACATGATGAGCTGGCGGGCGATGCCTACAGATGCGAAATACCGAGATCAAGTACTTACGTGCGATCTTATTCAATTCAATATCATCGAGTGTTAAGGATTTTGAAAGCCGGGACGAAGGGCGTCCTCGGGTTGACCGTTCATGCATTCCTTTATCCGCCAGAACGATTCCAGCGTCCTCATCATACTTTGCCGAGAAACGTCGGCTGTGTGCCTGTCACCTGGCGGGCTGATGGACAAGACAGAATGCAACTGCATGCCATAATGCGTAAAGGAGAACGATACCGTGCCGCAGATTTACAGATTTGAATGTAATCATTGTGGCTTGCGACTGGCCACTGGCTGGGGTGGCTTCATGTATGTCCTGGACGCTATAGGCCAGCGGGTAGTTTGTCCGCATCCACTAGAACCGTTCATCATGGCCGACGTCTTAGGCGACGCCAAGCCCAGAGAGCGCAAGAAGCGCATAGGTTTCATGAGTCACTGCGCATGCCGGAGCTGTGCCGCTAAGCTTTTATTTGATGTGCAGCGAGATGAGCTAATTTGCCATAACTGCGAATCGACCAACATTGCTGAGGTCCGCCAGATGGTTGGCGAAACTTGTCCGAAGTGCGGGGAAGGTAAGATCAAATGTATTGATACTGGGATGATTTCGTAAGACATCCAGAGACACTGGCAGAAGACGGACTGATTGACAACAAGGAGAACGGCATGCCACCTATTCACGTGATGTCGGATGACGAGCGAGCTATGTTCGTCGCCGTAAATTGCATGAATCAACCTAAGATATCGGAGTTGCTCGATGTTCATCCCGAACTGGCAAATGCCTGCTCCTCCTCGGGTCTGAGGCCGCTGATGAGAGCATGCATGAATAAGGATGCGCCGGCTGTTGCCATGCTGCTGGAAAAAGGGGCCGACGTCAATGCGGCGCAGGAAGACGGCATCACAGCCCTCCACTATGCCGTCAAGAATGCCAGCGTAGAGTGTGCGCAGGTTCTTTTGGGAGCAGGTGCGGATGTCAACATACGAGATAGCGCCGGGATGACACCACTGGACCAGGCATTGCGCGACGAGGCATCCACGGGAATGCTGGCCGCATTGAGTGCAAAAGAGATGAATGGAGCGAAACCGCTATCGAAGAAATGGGGCAGATTCTCAGGCAAAGAGCGCCGCATTATTGCGCGAATGCGCGATTACAAGATACCCATGCCGGATATCATGGACTTTATGTCTAGCGGAGCCCATGAAGCACTTGGCGGGACGCACAAGGCTGGTTCGCCGTTAGTTGAGGCGATTGCGGCGAAAGATTACCTATTGCTTGAACGATTGCTTGAACTCGGTTTTGATCCCGATGACGCCGGTCTGCACCTTATGAGCAAAGACGAGAGCACAAGGGGGCTGCGTGGCAAGAGGGGCAAGTTTGCCGTCGCGATGGAAGAATCTGAGAGTCGTTCCGATATACTCTTGAAAGAGGAAGAAGCGTACAAAAAACTCCTTGACCAGGTGCGGCGTGACATGCGGGACTCGGGAGAATGGACCCCTTTGGCGTGCGCCCTTTCGTTTCGGGACCTTAAGGCCGCGGAGATTCTGATTTCCCATGGAGCGCCATCTGACGCCGAAGCAACGCAAATGATCCGGCGGCTGAGGGCTAGGGAAAGCGCCGACGAAACTCATGACTGCGGCGAGCACGTGACCAACGACAAGGATGGAACCATTCTCACGCTGATACCAGGAGGCGAGTTCTTGGCGGGTGGCGGTAGTAGCAACGCATGTACGGACGTGTTTTCCACAAACCTTCCGGGGTACTATATCGGGAAATATCCTGTCACAAATCGCCAATTTCAAGGATTCTTGGACGAGACGGGGTATTCCCATGCCAGGAGAACGGCAAGAACAGACCAAGAGACCGCACGGGATCTTCCTGTTGTCAACGTCTCCTGGGAAGACGCCAACGCGTATTGCAGGTGGGCCGGACTGCGTCTTCCTACCGAACTTGAGTGGGAAAAAGCCGCTAGGGGAACCGATGGTCGGCTTTTCCCCTGGGGCAATGCTTGGGAGTATGGATGGTGCTGTCACTGGCACCGGTGTGCCTTGGCACAAGGGCCTTGCTCTGTGTACGAAAATGCAGAAGGCCGGAGCCCATACGGTATCTGCCACATGGCAGGCAATGTCTGGGAGTGGTGCAACGATTCATATGATGCGGAAGCGTACGGGCGATATCGGGGAGGCGATATAGCGCCGCCACGATTTGTATATATTGGCAACATGGACGTGTGCGAACAAGAGATCCTGGAAAATGGCAAGAAGAGCAGATTCGTGATTCACAAGAAACCTTGCTATGGGGCAGGAGGGCCGAAAGTGGTACGCGGCGGCTCATGGCGATTCTGGAGGAGCCCATTGCGGAATCATGAGGCATGGGATGGTCCCCAATCCCGGTATATGTGCGCGTGCCGAGGGCATCGCATGCGTAGGGTGGTCTCCGATGCTGTCGGCTTTCGGTGCGCAAAGGATGTATGACACACA
>CAIYET010000341.1 GCA_903925285.1 Candidatus Hydrogenedentota bacterium
ATCTCGCAGGTTGCGAACCAGGTGGGAAACGGCCACCAGTAAGCGAAATTCGAAGCGCCGTAGGTGTAGAGCTGCACGTTCCCGCCCATGCCGCCCCAGTCTTTAAGCGCCTTCCACCACTGGATGGAAATTTCTAGCGGCGTGCCAGGGTAGCCGTTAAACCAGTCGTCGCTCGGCCCGCACAGCACCACCACCACGTTCGGAGAAAGACGCACGTTTTTCGGCGCGAGCCAGGTGTAAGAATAGGCAAGCACCTTGATCTTGACTTTGGGGAACTCGGTCCGCACCGCGTCGGCGATAAAGTTGGCTAGGGAGATGGTGTTGGCCGACCAGGTGAGGCGGTTGCTGTCGCCGCCGGAATTCACCGGATCGATAGGGTCTTTTCCCGCGACCTTGCCACCCATGGGCGCAGCACCGCCATGAGCCGTGCGTTCCTTGCTGCATTCGGGGCAGAAGCACCCGGACATCCTGCCGTCATCCTGGCTCACCCAGATATATTCCGACGACGGGGATTGCCGCAGCAGAGTCCTGACACGTTCCACGACATGAGCCCGCAGTTGCGGGTTGGTGGTGCAGAGTTGCACACTAGTCGGACTTCCGGGATCGCGCGCACCGGATTCCTTTACCGCAAACCATTCAGGGTGGGCGGCGGATGTTCCATAGTCAACCAGTAAGTGGTAAGAGTGGCAATCTAGGAGTGTACGCGCCGAACCGCCGAGGCGTTCGGGCAGGCGCGCGTATTCGCCGTTCAAGCGCATCCTCGCCACCCACGTCACATATTCGTCCGCGGCTTGAGGGACGGGGTTGTTGTTGTTCCAAAGCATGTCGCGGTAGAAAACCTTGGGCACAAACTCTTTTTTCTTCGCAGGCAGGGAGATATTCGTCAGGACGGGGATCTTCGTGAAGGTGGGGGTGAACCAGCGTACGCCCAGTTCCTCCAGGTAGTCGTAGACGCCGTAGAGCGTGCCTCGGCGCTTGCCGCCGATGATCACGAGGTCAGCTCCCTCCGCAGAGATCGAGTATCCTTCTTCTCCGAACCCGGAAAGTTTCTCAGGGGAAACCTTCGCCACTCCCAGGGCGGTGTGCCCGATCGAGATGCGGGGACCAAGCTCCGGGCGATACTGCGATTCAGGCATCACCCGCAGTGTGAGGCCGGTAAGTTTCGCGAAATGCTTGGAGAATTCCTCGACCGCATAGCCTTCCGTGCCTTCCGGACGGTCGGGACGGACGATCACATAACTGCTTTTGCCGTCCTTGAACAAGTTGTCGTCTCCCTGGACAGGCAAAAGGCAACAAAACAACGCTAGCCCGATAATTATTGTTTTCATTTTACTTCTTTCTTTGATAGGAATTTTGATTTTTATACGGCACGAAATATAGGGAGAGGCCGAACATAAGTCAAATAAAGAAGGACGAAATACATGGGGTTTCCGTCTCAATAGATGCTTAGTGCGTACCGAGCACGAATAGGGCAGGATTTGGATAATCGTCGCGCAGATTATCGATAAGGCTGGGATGGCCATAGCCATCCAACTCCTCGAACCGTTCCGTCAGGATGTTCTCGAAGAGAGTTTTGCGGATAGCCTGCACGTGCAGATGGGGATACCAGTTGCCGTTGCTCGGCGGACCGTCCACTTCAGCCACTATTTCGCCGGGCAGCACGAATTGCCCGACTTGGCAACGCACCGCGCGGATATGAGCATAGATCAGCAGAATGGGGTCGCCGTCATGCCGCAAGGGCAAGAGGAAAATACGCGTGCCCCATCCGCCCGCTTGATCGCTGTCGGTGTCAATGAGCATCACTCGCGCCTCGCGAGTGGCGGACACAGGCGTGCCGGATGGCGCATTGAGATCCAGTCCGAGGTGCATGTAATTGCCAGTGCGGTCGAGATAACTGCCAGCCCAGACATGCCGGCGATCCTCCAGGTAGCCGCCATAAGACCATTCCCAACCGCATGCGCGTTGCGCCTTGCCAATCTCCTCGCGGCAGAAGACTGGGTCAAGAAACGGGTTGACTGCCTCCGCGTCGGGACAGTTCTTGCGCCATTCGACAGCCAAAGCGTCCAGCTCCAGCTCGCCGCAGGGCTTCTGCGCCAATTCGGGGAATACGCAGGGGTTCATAGATTCTCGTTTGGGTCGTGCGCCCGGATGTATGCGAGTATCTCCTTCGCCATGTCGGAACAGGCTGATATTTTGTCGTAGTGCAGATCAACGTTGTTCAGATACTGAAGAATGAGGGTGTCGCCATTGCGCGCATGCGGCAGGATGCC